>NZ_NHSG01000368.1:0-86978 GCF_020024005.1 Streptomyces purpurogeneiscleroticus | reverse complement strand
GGCGCCGCACGCCGCCGTGCCACCTCCCCGCCCGGCGCCTTTCTCCCTCGTGGACGAGATCGCCCGGCACTGCGCCCAGGAAGCCGAGCCGGAGACCGTGCACGTGGAGGTGCATCTGCCGGGACGCGTGGACCGCCCGCGGCTGCGCGCCGCCTTTGGGCGGGCGCTGGCGCGGCACCCGAGGGCGCTGCTGCGGCAGGCCCCCGTGCGCTGGTGGCACCCGCGCTACGTATGGGAGCCGGCCGGCTCACCGGACACAGCTCCGGTGTCCTTCTCCGGGCGAGACCCGGGGTCGCTGCGCCGCGCCCGGGAGCAGGCACTTGCCGAGTGCCCGCGCCTGGACGCCGGGCCGCCCGTACGTCTGGCGGTGACCGAACAGGCCACCCGTACGGGTACCGGCAATACGGGCACCGGCACCGTGCTGCTCCTCACCGCCCACCACACCGCGCTGGACGCCCCGTCCTGTCTGCGCCTGTTGGCGACCACCGCTGAGCTGTACGGCGGCGCGGCCAACTCCCCCGCGCCGCCTCCCGTGCGCGCCCCGGAGCCGACCGTCCGGCGCGCCCGCAGGAACGGCGCGTCGCCCGTAAGCACCGCGCTGCGCCGTCCGGCCCGCATCGCCGCCGACCGCGCCGGCGCGACGCCCGGCAACGGCATGCTCCTGACCCAGCTGCCCGTACCGGCCCGGCCGCCCCGCGCCCCCGAAGCGGCCGGGCCCGCGCACACGGTCAACGACCAACTCCTCTTGGCCGTCTTCCTGATGGTGACCCGCTGGAACCACCTGCACCGCACTCGCGCCGCTCCCGTGGTGCTCACCATGCCGGTCGACGACCGGCCGCGCGGTACCGGGATGCCGCTCGGCAACGGGACCCGGCTGGTCCCGGTGTGCTTCGGACCGGCGGACCTCCGGGACGCAGCGCCGGCCGCCGCCTCCGGGCCGCCGGGCCCGGCGGCGATCGCTCGGCTGCTGCGCCGCACCGCGGCCCGCACCCGCGCCCTCAAGGCCACGCCGGGCCGCCCCCTGGGACTCGCGGGCGCCGTCCTGACCGCCCCCGTGCTGCCGGTCGGCGTACGGGCCGCCGTCACCCGCCGCGCGCGAGCCGCCGCCGCGCCCTGGACCTCCACCGCCCTGCTCTCCAACATCGGCCGGGTGCCGTACCCGTTCGACTTCGGCGACGGGGGCCGGGCCACCGGGGTGTGGTTCTCCGCGCCCGCCCGAATGCCGCGCGGGCTGTCGCTCGCCACCGTCTCCACCGGCGACCGGATTCAGCTCACCCTGCGCTGGTCCCGGGCGCTGCTGGACGACGCGGCGGGCGGCGCCCTGTGCGCGCTCTTCGAGGAGTCGTTGGCGGCGACCTCCTGGAGCGGCGCATGACCACGACAGGCGCACGGCACGGCCCCGGGGGCCTGCGGTCCTTCTACGAAAGCCCGTTGGTGCCCGTCGCCTCCGGGGCCGAACGGGCGCGGCGGCAGGCGCTGATGCTCGCGCGGGCGCTCGGCCCGGCCGACGAGGGGCGGGCCCCGGCCATGGTCCTCGATGTCGGCTGCGGGGACGGGTCGGCGGCGGCCACCGCCGCGCCGTACCTGTCCGGTCACCGCCTCGTGGGCGTCGACTGGTCACAGGATGCACTGCGCCGCGCTGCGACGCGCATCCCGTATGCCGTGCGCGGCGAACTCGGCGGTGCCGGGCTGCCCTTCGGAGACGGGGTGGCCGACGCGGTGCTCTTCAGCGAGGTCGTCGAGCACCTCGTGGAGCCGGACGCGGCCCTCGACGAGCTGCGCCGCGTCCTGCGCCCGGGCGGCCATCTGCTGCTCTCCACACCCAACCTCGCCGCCTGGTACAACCGCGGCCTGTTACTGGCCGGCGTGCAGCCGGTGTTCTCGGAGGTGAGCCTGCGCGGCATTCACGGCCGCCCGGGCAGCCAGGTCGTCGGCCACCTGCGGCTCTACACGGCCCGTGCGCTGCGCGGTTTCCTGACGGCTGCCGGGTTCGAGGTCGTACGGATGGCGGGGGCGCCGTACCACGATGTGCCGCGCCCGCTGCGGCCGCTGGACCGGGCGCTCTGCCGGTTCCCGTCGCTGGCGTCCATCCTGCTGGTGCACGCCCGTCGGACGGGGCGCTAGCCGTGCCGCGCGCGCCGTGGACCGGCACCCGCCGGCGGACGACGGCCGGCCCTGTCCCGCCACACTCGTACGAGGGAGCTGATGCATGAAGCCGGACGACCCGCTGCTGCGCATACTCGCCTGTCCGCTCGACAAGGGGCCGCTGGCCCTGATCGCTGAGGAGGGCGTGCTCTACAACCCACGACTGCGCCGCCGCTATCCGATCCTGGACGGTATTCCGCAGCTCCTGCCCTCTTCGGGGGAGCAGGTCTCCCCCGAAGAGCACGAGCGGCTGCTGGCCCGTATGCAAGTGGCGGGCGGGGCGCACGGTGCGGCGGGCGCCTCCGAAGGCGGGGCCCGGCCGTGACGCTCGCCGCGCGGTTCGCCCCGCACCTGCCCCCGCGGCTGGTCTCCGCCACCGCCACGCTGCTCTACCCGCGCTTCGAGCCCGAGCTGCGCCGGCTCTCCGACTTCTGCCGGCCCGGCGGCACGGCCGTGGACGTGGGCGGCTGGTACGGGCCCTGGGCGCGGCATCTGGCGCGCCGCGCCGACCGGGTCGTCACCCTGGAGCCGGTGCCGCATCTGGCGCGGCTCCTGGCGGCCGTGACGCCCGACAACGTCGAGGTGGTGCGGGCCGCGGCCGGCGACCGCTCGGGGACCGCCACGCTGTGGCTGCCCTCCGGAGGGCGCGGCGACCGCGGCGTCTCCTCACTGGTGCGCCGCCGGCTGCACCGCAGCGCCTTGGAGGTGCGCTGCGTGGCCCTGGACGATCTGGAGCTGTCCGACGTGACGATCATCAAGATCGATGTGGACGGCGCCGAACCGGCCGTGCTGCGCGGCGCCGAACGCACCGTCGAGCGGTACCGGCCCGCCCTCTTCGTCGAGCTGGAGACCCGTATCCAGCCGCTCGGTCCGGTCCTGGAGTGGATCGCGGCGCGCGACTACAGAGGCTGGGTGCTGCCCGGAGACCGCTGGCTTCCCTTGGCCGCCTTCGACCTCCCGGGGCACCAGGCCCGCACGTCCTATGTGGCCGAGCACGGGCTGCTGCGCCGCACGCTGGTGCCGCACCGCCGCTACGTCAACTCCGTGCTCTTCCTGCCGCGCGGCCGCGGCCCCGGTGACCCCGCGTACCGTACGAATCCGGCCGCCACCCGCCCCGTACTGCGCGACGATGTGCGGCATGAGCCCTACGGATGAGCCCGGACCCCCACGCGAACCGCGGAGCCGGCTGCAGGAGCCCGCAGGAGGGCCGCAGGGGCCGCTCGGCGTGCCGGGCCGGCTCGGCTTCCAGCTGGTCCTGCTGCGCCGGATGGCGGACCACCAGCCGGGCCTGGTGGAGGACGCGCTGCGCACCTTGGGTGTGACCCGCCCCGAGATGCGCGAGGCCAACCGCCGCTGGCAGGCGATGAGCCGCTCGCCCCGGTCGCGCGGCGCCCTGCAGCGGTACCGCTCGGTCCTGGGCCCTCCGGAGACCGACACCGCCCGCCGGGTCGGCGACCTGACGTGCCGGGCGCTGACCTGGCCGGTGCCCCTCTGGCCCGGTCTGCGCTTCGAGGTGCTGGCCGCGCCCGGGGGCGCGGTGTGGAACGAGTGGCTGGTCCGCGCACCGGGTGCGTCGGGTCCGGTACTCCGATCGGCCGACGACCTGGTGCCGTGGTCCTGCACTGTCGAAGAGGTCGCACACGCGTTCCCCCCGGCCCGCCCGATGGAGGGCTCGGCGCCCACCCGCTGGCGGCTGGGTTTCACCGCTCCGGACGCCCCCTCCGGCCGCCCCGAGCCACGGGTCGCGGAGTTCACGTGGGGCCTGCTGCAACGGCTGCTCGACTGACCCAGAGCACGGTGCGACGCCACTCGCACGGCCCCGTTCAGCGGGCAGCCGGACGCGTACGGCAGAAGGATGACGGTCGAGAGGTGTGCTGCCGCTCCTGCTCCTATCGGCCCACCCGCGGAGGAATCCCATGACCACCAGCGTTGGGCAGCTGCGTCGTTGCTCGGTCGCCGTCGACCTCGGCGCGGCGCGCACCCGGGTGTACGTGAAGAACCACGGCCTGATCGTGGACGAACCGACCGTCACAGCCGTCAACAGCCGTACCGGCGCGCTCATAGCCGTCGGCGGCCGCGCCGAGTACATGGCGGGCCGGACCCCCGACCACATCCGGGTAATCCGCCCGGTCTGCCACGGCACGATCGTGGACATCGAAATGGCCCAACGGCTGCTGCGCCAGCTGGTGGGCGACAAACTGCGCCGCGCGTGGCGGCGCAAACCCACCATGCGGGCGGCGGTCTGCCTGCCCGCCGGAAGTGAGCCGCTGACCCAGCGGGCCGCCGTGGAGACGCTCACCGGGCTCGGCGCCCGGCGGGTGGAACTGGTCGACACGATGGTGGCCGCCGCCGTCGGCTGCGGCCTGCCGGTCGAACAGCCTGAAGCGACGATGATCGTGGTCTGCGGGGCCGGCACGACACAGATCGCCGTGTTGTCCCTCGGGTCCATCGTGGCCTCCGAAACCGTCCCCGTAGGCGGCGAGGCCGTCGACCACGCCGTCGTACAGCATCTGCGGCTGCACCACGAGCTGATGGTCGCCAGCCAGAACATCCGCCCGCTGCACCTGGCGCTCGCCGGTGACGACGGCCCCGAACCGGCCCCGGTGGAGGTGCACGGCCGCGACGTGGTGAGCGGCGAGGCCCGCTGCGTCCTCGTGGAGCCCGAACGCGTACGGCGCGCCATCTCCGCCCGGCTCACCGGCGTCCTCGACGGCATCAGTGAGGTGCTGCGGCACTGCCCGCCCGACCTGGTCGCCGACCTCGCCGAGCGCGGCATCATGCTGGCCGGCGGCAGCGCGCTGATCCCGGGCCTGGAGCCGATGATCCGGCAGGGCACGATGATGCCCGTCCAGGTGGCCGAGCGCCCGGACACCTGCGCCGTCCAGGGACTGGCCGCGATGATCGAGGGCCATGTCTCCCCTCTGGAGCTGGCGCCGCTGACCCCCTGAAGCGCACACCGCCCCATACAGACGACGGAGCCCGCGAGCCAGAAGGCGCGCGGGCTCCGTACGTAGGCGGGAAGGGCCGGACCCCTTCAGAGCGTCCGGGTGTTCCAGGCCACCACCGCGGGGCGGTCGTGTTCCGTGCCGAGCACGCCGATCGCCCCCGTCTCGAAGGTGAACAGCGCGCCCGCGGACGCCGGCAGCCCCAGCTCCCGGGCCGCCAGCACGCGCAGGAAGTGCGCGTGCCCAACCAGCGCGACGTCCCCGTCGGCCGCCGCCCGCCGCGGCGCCAGCCGGGCCAGCACGCGGTCGGCGCGGGCACCCACCTGCTCGGGCGTCTCGCCCGGATGCTCCTCGGGGCCGGGGGCGACGCCGTCGGTGAACAGGAACCACTCGGGGCGGGTCCGGTGGATGTCCGCCGTGCGCACGCCTTCGTAGCCGCCGTAGTCCCACTCCACCAGGTCGCTGTCGACCTCGGCGCCGGCGAGACCGGCCAGCTCGGCGGTCCTGCGGGCCCGGGCCATGGGGCTGACCAGCGTCAGCGCCACTTTCCGGCCGGCGAGCAGCGGGCCCAGTTCCCGGGCCTGCTCGATGCCGCGCTCGGTGAGGGGGAGGTCGGTCCAGCTGGTGTGCTGACCCGAACGGCTCCACTCCGTCTCACCGTGCCGGATCAGCAGGAGTTCACTCACCGCCGCCCTGCTGCTCCTGCTGGGCCTCCGCGACGGACGCGCGGACCTCGTCCATGTCCAGGTTGCGGGCCTGGCCGATGACGTCCTCCAGAGCCTCCTCGGGGAGCGCGCCCGGCTGCGAGAAGACCGCGATGTTGTCCCGGACGATCATCACCGTGGGGATCGACTGGATCTGGAAGGCCGAGGCCAGCTCCGGCTGCGCCTCGGTGTCGACCTTGGCGAAGGTCAGGTCCCCGTGCTTCTCGGAGGACTTCTCGAAGACCGGCGAGAACTGCTTGCACGGGCCGCACCACTCGGCCCAGAAGTCGATGAGGACGAAATCGTTCCCGGAGACGATCTCGTCGAAGTTGTCCTTGGTGAGCTCTACCGTGCTCATGTGCTTTCCCTGCTTCCGGTCCGGTCGTCGGTGTTCAGTCGCGTCAACGGGAGACGCGGAGGGGCGTATTCCACCAGGGTGTCCCACATGCCGTGCTCCGCACCCCGCGCCACGCGGCCGCCCGGCACCCCTGCCCACGTTGCGCCGTCCTAGACATACACATTCGGCCTGATCGGGGAGGAGCCGACGCCCGGGCGTGTCGCGCCCCCGCACAGGGGCCGCGCGCCCCGCCACCGGGTGGTGAGCGGCGCACCTCGGGGTGGTCAGCTCCGCTGCACCCGTAGGCCGTCGAAGACCATCGTGGCCAGCGCGTCGGCCAGTGTCGGTACGGACAGCCCGCCGTCCGGGCGGTACCACTCGATCAGGGAATTGACCGTACCGAACAGCAGCCGGCTGATCAGCCCCGGGTCGATGTCACCACGTACCCCGCCCTCGGCCGCCGCCTGCCGCATCAGCTCCGCGACCCGGTGATCGAAGTCACGCCGCCGCTCCAGGGCCCGCTTCTCCGCCTCGCTGTTCCCGTGCACGCGCAGCAGCAGCGTCACGTAGGGCAGCTCGGCGGCCAGGGTCTCCACGCTGCGCCGTACGGTGTGCTCCAGGCGGGCCGTGGCGTCCGCGTGCGCGCCGCACGGCTCGTCGAGCACGGCGAAGAGCGCGTCCAGGGCCCGGCCGACGGCCAGGTCGAGCAGCTCTTCCTTGCCGGACACGTGGTGGTAGATGGAGGACTTGCTGATGCCCAGCCTGCGGGCCAGCTCCTCCATGCCGGTGCCGTCGTAACCGCGCTCATTGAACACCTCGACCGCGACCTCCACGAGGGAGTCGCGGTCGTAGGTGGTCCGGCCCTGCCGTGCCCCCGGGTTCCGGTCGGGTCGTCTGATCATGCCCTCACTCTGACACGGGGTGTGCCCCCGGTACGGCCGGCGGGCGCCCGTACCGGGACGCGCGGGCGTCAGTCCCGTTCGCGCACGTCCACGATGCGCTTGAGCTTGCCGACCGAGCGCTCCAGCGTCTCCGGGTCGACGATGTCGACGCTCACGGTCACGCCGACGCCGTCCTTGACGCCCTTGGTGATCGACGCCGCGGCCGCCGCGCGGGCCTCCGTACCGGCGTCGGCGCGCGCCTCGACCCGTACGGTCAGGTGGTCCATCCGGCCGCGCCGGGAGAGCCGCAGCTGGAAGTGCGGGGCGACCCCGGGGGTACGCAGCACGATCTCCTCGATCTGGGACGGGAAGAGGTTCACCCCGCGCAGGATGATCATGTCGTCGCAGCGCCCGGTGACCTTCTGGATGCGGCGGAAGTTCGGCCGGGCCGTGCCGGGCAGCAGCCGGGTGAGGTCGCGGGTGCGGTACCGGATGACCGGCAGCGCCTCCTTGGTCAGCGAGGTGAACGTCAGCTCGCCCTCCTCGCCGTCGGGCAGCGTCTCTCCGGTGACCGGGTCGACGACCTCGGGGAAGAAGTGGTCCTCCCAGACGTGCAGCCCGTCCTTGGTCTCCACGCACTCCTGTGCCACGCCCGGGCCGATGACCTCGGACAGGCCGTAGATGTCCACCGCGTGGATGTCCATCCGCTCCTCGATCTCGCGGCGCATCTCCTCGGTCCACGGCTCGGCGCCGAAGATGCCGATCTCCAGGGAGGTCGTACGGGGATCGACGCCCTGCCGCTCGAACTCGTCGAGGAGGGTGAGCATGTACGAGGGCGTGACGAGGATGATCTCGGGCCGGAAGTCCTGGATGAGCTGGACCTGACGGGCGGTCATGCCGCCGGAGGCGGGGATGACCGTGCAGCCGGCGCGCTCGGCACCGTAGTGCGCGCCGAGCCCGCCGGTGAACAGGCCGTACCCGTAGGAGTTGTGGACCTTGTGGCCCGGGCGGCCGCCGGCCGCGCGGATCGAGCGGGCGAACACGTCCGCCCACATGTCCAGGTCGGCCTCGGTGTACCCGACGACGGTGGGGCGGCCCGTCGTGCCGCTGGAGGCGTGCAGGCGGCGCACGTCCGCCATCGGCACGGCGAACATCCCGAAGGGGTACGTGTCGCGCAGGTCGGCCTTGGTGGTGAAGGGGAAGCGCGCCAGGTCCGCCAGGCTGCGGCAGTCCTCGGGACGGACGCCGGCCGCGTCGAACTTCCTGCGGTACAGCTCCACGTTGTCGTACGCGTGCCGCAGCGTGGCCTGGAGGTTCTTGAGCTGCTGCGCCCGCAGTTCGTCGCGGCTCAGCCGCTCGCCCGCGTCCAGGAGCTCGTCGGGGAGCGGGGTGCCGGTCTTCCGGCGCTCGGCCGCCGGGGCCGTCGGATTGCTGACCATGCTGCTCATTCCTCCACACCTCGGATCACGCGGCTTCGCCCCCGGAACTCCGCGATGACTTCCCCGCCCCGCTGGACACTCACGTCGTATATGCCGCTCCGCCCGTACCGCGTGCGCTCCTCGGCCCGCGCCAGGAGGACGTCGCCCTGCTTGGCAGGCGCCACGAACGTCACATCGGCGCCGGCGGCCACGGTCACCGGGCCGTGGCTGTTGCAGGCGCAGGCGAAGGCCGTGTCGGCGAGCAGGAAGAGATAGCCGCCGTGGGCGATGCCGTGCCCGTTGACCATGGTTTCGCCCACGGTCATGCGCAGCACGGCCGACCCCTGATCGGCCTCCAGCAGCTCGATGCCGAGCCGCTGTGACGCCTGGTCCGCGGCGAACATCCGCTGTGCCGGACTGGAGTTTTCCACAGGTCATCAACCACCCTTGCTGCCCGACCGAACATTCGGTTAGCGTTACGACGCGGTTAAACAATCAGCATCTGAAGTGCCTGTCAAGAGGTGGACTGCCTTGTCCGAGAGCGTCACTGACCGAGCCGTCGACCGATCCTCCGGTCGCGCCACTGATCGAACCGACTTCTTCCCCCGCCACAAGGACCTGCTGGAGCGCGCCGTCGCCGCGGCCGGTGACCGGGACCACTGGTCGCCGCACCCCGAGTCGCCGAGCCCGAAGGTGTACGGCCCGGAGGCGGCGCCCGCCGGCGAGGCCGCCTTCCGCGCCCACCTGGGCTCCGCCTTCAAGCTCCCCGGCCATCCGCAGAGCGGCACGGTCGCCGTCGGCGAGCGCTCTCCGTACGGCCTGCCGCTGGACGTCGACTACCCGCGCATCACGCCCGAGGAGGCGGTGGCCGCGGCGAAGACGGCGGCGCCTGCCTGGCGCGCGGCCACGCCGGACGTCCGCGCGGGCGTCGCCGCCGAGATCCTGTCCCGGCTGAACGCCGCGAGTTTCGAGATCGCGCACGCCGTGCACCACACGACGGGCCAGCCCTTCGTGATGGCGTTCCAGGCGGGCGGGCCGCACGCGCAGGACCGCGGCCTGGAGGCGGTGGCGTACGCCTGGGCCGAGCAGAAGAAGCTCCCGGCGGTCACGCGCTGGACGAAGCCGCAGCGCAAGGGCGAGCCCCTCGTCATGGAGAAGACCTTCACCCCCGTGGGACGAGGGGTGAACCTGCTCATCGCGTGCAACACCTTCCCCACGTGGAACGGCTATCCGGGCCTCTTCGCCGGCCTGGTCACGGGCAATCCCGTGATCGTCAAGCCGCACGCGGGCGCCGTGCTCCCGCTGGCCATCACGGTCCGGATCGCCCGCGAGGTGCTGGCCGAGGCGGGTTTCGACCCGGACGTGGTCCTCCTCGCCGCCGAGACCGCCGACCAGCGCACCGCCGCCGAGCTGGCGCTGCACCCGGACGTCCGGGTCGTGGACTTCACCGGCTCCAAGGAATTCGGCAACTGGCTGGAGGAGCACGCCCGCCAGGCCGTCGTGTACACGGAGAAGGCCGGCCTGAACACCGTCGTGCTGGACTCCACCGACGACTACAAGGGCCTGCTGCGCAACCTCGCCTTCGCCCTCTCCCTGTACAGCGGCCAGATGTGCACCACCCCGCAGAACCTGCTGGTGCCCCGCGACGGCATCCGTACGGACCAGGGCACCCGTACCGCAGCGGAGTTCGGCGAGGACCTGGCGGCCGCGCTGGACAAGCTGCTGGGCGACCCGGAGCGGGCGGCGGGCACGCTCGGCGCGCTCGTCAACGACGGGGTGCGCGCCCGCCTGTCCGAGGCGGTGGGACTGGGTCAGGCCGTGCACCCTTCGGGGACCGTCGAGCACCCCGAGTACGACGGCGCCACGCTGAGCACGCCGCACGTCGCGCTGCTGGACGCGGCCGCCGACGCGGGGACGTACACCCGCGAGTGGTTCGGCCCCGTCTCGTTCGTGATCGCCACCGACTCCACGGAGCACAGCCTCCGGCTCTTCACCGAGACGGTCCGGGCGCACGGCGCGCTCACCGCCACCGTGCACGCCACCGGCGAGGACGTCCTGGAGGCCGCCCGGACCGCCGCCCTGGAGGCCGGCGTCCACCTCTCGGAGAACCTCACCGGCGCGGTCTTCCCCAACCAGACCGCCGCGTTCAGCGACTTCCACGGCAGCGCGGCGAATCCGGCCGCCTCCGCCACGCTCACCGACTCGGCCTTCATCACCGGCCGGTTCGACGTGCTCCAGTCCCGCCGCCACGTGGCCCCCGAAGCGGCCACCGCCACCGAGGAGAGCTGACGTGTCCGACGAGGTCTACCTGGTCGACGGCGCCCGTACGCCGCAGGGCCGGTACGGCGGCGCGCTGGCCTCCGTACGCCCCGACGATCTGGCCGCCCTGGTGGTCGGCGAGGCGGTGCGCCGCGCCGGCGCCCCGGCCGAGGCCGTCGACGAGGTCATACTCGGCGCGGCCAACCAGGCCGGCGAGGACAACCGCGACGTGGCGCGGATGGCCGTACTGCTGGCCGGCCTGCCGCACACCGTCCCCGGGTACACCGTCAACCGCCTGTGCGCGTCCGGTCTGACCGCCGTCGCCTCGGCCGCGCAGGCCATCAGGGCGGGCGAGGCGGACCTGGTGGTGGCGGGCGGCGTGGAGTCGATGACCCGCGCGCCCTGGGTGATGGCCAAGCCCGGCACCCCCTGGGCGAAGCCGGGCGAGGTGCACGACACATCGCTGGGCTGGCGGTTCACCAACCCGAGGTTCGCCGCCGCCGACCGCGAGGTGGCCGGGTCCGGCCCCGAGACGGCCAAGACGACGCTCTCCATGGGCGAGACCGCCGAGGAGGTCGCGGCGCTCGACGGCATCACCCGGGCCGAGTCCGACGCCTTCGCGCTCCGCAGCCATCAGCGGGCGGTCGCAGCGCAGGAGGCCGGCCACTTCGACCGGGAGATCGTTCCGGTACCGGTCAAGGGCGGGCGGCAGGGCGCGGACGGCGAGGTGACCCGCGACGAGGGCCCGCGCCCCGGCACGACCCTCGACAAGCTCGGCACACTGCGGACGATCTTCCGCAAGGAGGGCGTCGTGACCGCCGGTTCCTCCTCGCCGCTCTCCGACGGCGCGGCCGCGCTGCTGGTGGCGAGCGCCGAGGCGGTGCAACGGTACGGCCTGACGCCCCGGGCCCGCATCGTCACCTCCGCCTCGGCGGGCCTTCAGCCGAACCTCATGGGCCTGGGCCCGGTGCCGGCCACGGAGAAGGCGCTGGCCCGCGCGGACTGGAAGATCTCCGACCTGGGCGCGATCGAGCTGAACGAAGCCTTCGCCGCCCAGTCGCTGGCCGTCACCCGGCGGCTCGGCCTGGACGAGGACAAGGTCAACGCCGACGGCGGCGCCATCGCGCTCGGCCACCCCCTCGGCTGCTCCGGCGCCCGCATCCTGCTGACGCTCCTGGGCCGCCTGGAGCGCGAGGACGCCCACAGGGGCCTGGCCACGCTGTGCGTCGGTGTCGGACAGGGGGTCGCGATGCTGGTGGAGCGGATATGAGCGGCACGACAGCGGCCGGCAGCACGGGCGGCGCGGGCGGCTCGGTGGTGGACGCCTCGTACGAGACGCTGCGCGTGGAGGAGCGGGACGACCGGGTCGTGGTGACCCTGTACCGCCCCGAGGCGCGCAACGCGATCAGCGGGCGGATGATCTCCGAGCTGCACGCCGTCTGCGACCTGTTGGAGCGCGACCCGAGGCTGCTGCTGCTCACCGGGCACGGCGGCGTCTTCGCGGGCGGCGCGGACATCGCCGAGCTGCTGCGCCGCGGCCGGGACGACGCACTGCGCGGCATCAACAGCCGGCTGTTCGAGCGGGTGCGGCGGCTGCCGATGCCGACGCTGGCCGCGGTGGACGGCTGGGCGCTGGGCGGCGGCGCGGAGCTGAGTTACGCCTGCGACCTGCGGATCGCCGGGCCGGACGCGGTGTTCGGGAATCCGGAGCCTGGGCTGGGCATCCTTGCCGCGGCCGGCGCGTCCTGGCGACTGCCGGAGCTGGTCGGCGAGTCGGTCGCCAAACAAGTACTGCTCGCCGGGCGGAACTTGGACGCGTCTGCGGCGCTCGCCGCGGGCCTGGTCATGGAGGTCGTCCCGGCCGACGAGCTGCTGGACCGGGCACATGCCGTACTGGACCGCATGGCGCGCTCCTCGGCGACGGCGCTGCGGCTGACCAAGCTCGTGGTGGACGCCCCCGGCGCGCATCCGGTCGCCGACGACCTCGCGCAGGCGGTGCTCTTCGAGGGGCAGGACAAGAAGGACCGGATGACGCGCTTCTTGGAGAAGAGGGGCTCGGAAAAGAGGGACCCGGAGACGAAGGGCCCGGAGACGAAGGGGGAGCGATCGTGAGTGCGGCAGTGGAGGAGGCCGGGGCGAGCGCGGCTCCGGTGGCGGTGGGCGTGATCGGTGGCGGGCGGATGGGCGCCGGCATAGCCCAGTCGTTCGCGGCGGCCGGCTCGCAGGTCACGGTCGTCGAGAGCGGCGCCGAGGCCGCGGCGGCCGCGCTGGACCGAGTGGCCACCGGGCTCGCGCGCGCCGCCGAGCGCGGCAAGCTCACCGAGCCGGCGGAGACGGTGCTGGCCCGAGTCGCCACGGTCGCCTCCCCCGGGGAGCTGCCCCGCGAGGTCGGGCTGGTCGTCGAGGCCGTGCCGGAGGACGCCGCGCTCAAGGCGAAGCTGCTGGCCGCGGCCGAGCAGGCGGTCTCCGACGACACCGTACTGGCGACGAACACCAGCTCCCTGTCGGTCACCGAGCTCGGTGCCGCGCTCCGGCGCCCCGCCCGTTTCCTCGGCATGCACTTCTTCAACCCCGTACCGGCCTCCGCGCTGATCGAGCTGGTCGTCGCCCCGGAGACCGCGGACGCCACGCTGGAATCAGCCCTGGCCTGGACGCACGCGCTCGGCAAGACCGATGTCGTGGTCAAGGACTCCCCCGGCTTCGCCAGCAGCCGGCTGGGGCTGGCGCTCGGCCTGGAGGCGGTGCGGATGGTCGAGGAGGGCGTGGCGGAGCCCGCCGCGATCGACGCCGCGATGACCCTCGGGTACAAGCACCCCATGGGCCCGCTGCGGCTGACCGACCTGGTCGGTCTGGACGTCCGCCTCGCGATAGCGGAGTACCTGCAGTCCACGCTGGGTGAGCGGTTCGCGCCGCCCGCGCTGCTCCGCGAGAAGGTCGCCCGCGGCGAGCTGGGACGCAAGACGGGGCAGGGGTTCTACACATGGGAGTGAGCACTCCGGAGACGCCCGACGAGGCAGCCGGGCCCGGCGGGGCGACCGGCCACGACGAGACGTACACCCAGGGTCACCCCGACCACGGCGTCACCTACCACCTCCAGGACGGCGTGGCCGTCATCGAGCTGGACCGCCCGGAGGCGGGCAACGCCCTGGACCGGACCACGAAGCACGGCCTGCTGGCCGCCGTCCGCCGGGTCGCGGCCGAGGGCGACGCCGTACGGGCGGTGCTGCTCACCGCCCGGGGCAAGGCGTTCTGCGTGGGCCAGGACCTCAAGGAGCATGCCCGGGCGCTGGAGGAGCGCCCGGCGTCGGCGTTCGCCACCGTCACCGATGAGTACAACCCGCTCGTGCTGGCGCTGCGTGCGCTGCCCCAGCCGGTCGTGGTGGCCGTCGAGGGCGCGTGCGTGGGCGCGGGGCTGGGGCTCGCGCTCTGTGCGGATGTACGGGTGGTGGCTGCCGGGGCCCGGTTCGCCACGGCCTTCACCGGCATCGGGCTGGCCGCCGACACGGGACTGAGCGCGTCGCTGACGGAGGCCGTGGGGCCGTCCCGGGCGGCCGGGCTGTTCCTGCTGGGTGACCGTTTCGGCAGCGACGAGGCGCTGAACTGGGGACTGGCGCACCGCGTGGTCCCCGACGGCACGGCCGCCGCCGAGGGCCGGGCGCTGGCCGGCCGCCTCGCCCAGGGCCCGACCCTGGCGTACGCCCAGGTCAAGCGGCTGCTGTGGGAGGCGCCCGGCGCCGCCACGGCCGACGTACTGGACCGTGAGGCGGCCGCGCAGGCCGCCCTGGGCGCCACCCACGACCACCGAGCGGCCGTCCGGTCCTTCCTCGACCGCGACCGCCCCGCTTTCGAAGGCCGCTGAGCGAGGGTTCGCCCCTCCGAAAGCCCCTCCGGAAGCCCGCCTCGAAAACGCACCCGTCCCCTCGGGAAGCGGCCCCCGAAAGATTCACGGCCGCCTCTTGCCATACACGCCGAGATACACGAGACTGAGTAACCGAACGAACGGTCGGTTGGGAAGGATGGACATGCCAAGCTCTGCATCCTCGTCACCGGGCGACACCGCGGCGGCGCCGCCCCAGGAGCCCGGTCTCCAGGCGCACTTCGACCGCACGATCGCCCGTGACCAGCGCGTCGAGCCGCGGGACTGGATGCCGGAGGGATACCGCAGGACGCTGATCCGGCAGATCGCCCAGCACGCCCACTCCGAGATCATCGGCATGCAGCCGGAGGGCGCGTGGATCACCCGCGCCCCCTCGCTGCGCCGCAAGGCGATCCTCTTCGCGAAGGTCCAGGACGAGGCCGGTCACGGTCTGTACCTGTACTCCGCGGCCGAGACCCTGGGCGCGGACCGCGACGACCTGACCGACCGGCTGATCGAGGGCCGGCAGAAGTACTCCTCGATCTTCAACTACCCCACCCCGACCTTCGCCGACGTCGGCGTGATCGGCTGGTTCGTGGACGGCGCCGCGATCTGCAATCAGGTGCCCCTGTGCCGCAGTTCGTACGGCCCGTACGCGCGGGCCATGGTGCGGGTCTGCAAGGAGGAGTCGTTCCACCAGCGGCAGGGCTATGAGCTGCTGCGGACGATGATGGCGGGCACGCAGGCGCAGCGCGACATGGTGCAGGACGCGGTGGACCGCTGGTGGTGGCCGTCCCTGATGATGTTCGGCCCGCCGGACGACGACTCGCCGAACTCCGCGCAGTCGATGGCCTGGCGCATCAAGCGCCACTCCAACGACGAGCTGCGGCAGAAGTTCGTCGACATGACCGTCCCGCAGGCCGAGAAGCTCGGCGTCACCCTCCCCGACCCCGAGCTGAAGTGGAACGAGGAGCGCGGCCAACACGACTTCGGCACGCCCGACTTCTCCGAGCTGATGCGGGTCATCAAGGGCGACGGGCCGTGCAACGCCGAGCGGATGGCGCGGCGCCGCACGGCCCATGAGGAAGGCGCCTGGGTGCGCGAAGCAGCGGCGGCCCATGCGGCCAAGCAGGCCCGCCGGGAAGAGAAGGAGCGCGCGGCATGAGCGAGACCCGAGGCCAGGCACCCGAGCACCCCAAGGGCCAGTGGCCGCTGTACGAGATCTTCGTACGCAGCAAGCGCGGCCTGAACCACGTGCATGTCGGATCGCTCCGCGCCGCCGACGACCGGATGGCGCTCACGCACGCCCGCGACCTCTACACCCGGCGCAACGAAGGCGTCTCCCTCTGGGCCGTGCGCAGCGACCACATCGTCGCGTCCACGCCCGACGAGAAGGACCCGTTCTTCGAGCCCAGCGGCGACAAGGTCTACCGCCACCCGACCTTCTACGACATCCCGGCGGACGTCCCGCACATCTAGCCGGCCGAGCCCGCGAACAGGATCGATCAGGAGCAGCTAGGACATGGCAGCCGACATGAGTGAAGCCCGCGAAGCGGCCGACGATCACGTGTATCTCTCGCTGGCCGACGGCGACGAGGGCGACGCCCGCTGGGCCTTCGGCACGGGCTTCGCCGACCCGCTGCACGGCGTGCCGACGGCACTGCCCGAGGGCGTGGACGCGGCCGCGCTGGCCGCGGTCTGCGTGGCCCTCGGGGACGACGCGCTGATCACCGCGCAGCGGCTGGCCGAGTGGTGCACCCGCGCCCCCGAGCTGGAGGAGGAGATGGCGCTCGCCAACATCGGCCTCGACCTGCTCGGCCAGGCCCGGCTGCTGTACGCCCGCGCCGGGCAGGCCGACGGCACGGGCCGCGACGAGGACGCGTACGCCTACTTCCGCGACGCGGCGGACTTCCGCAACGTACGCCTGGCGGAGCTGCCCCGCGGCGACTTCGCGTGCTGCGTCGGGCGGCTGCTGGCGCTGTCCGCATGGCGGCTGGCCCTCTTCGAGCGGCTGGCCGGCTGTGCCGACCCCGTGCTGGCGGCGGTGGCCGCGAAGGGCGTCAAGGAGCTGACGTACCACCGGCAGTACGCGGCGGAGTGGGTCGTCCGGCTCGGCGACGGTACGGAGGAGTCGCACCGCCGGATGCAGGCCGCCTGGACGGAGCTCGCCCCCTGGCTGGACGAGCTGTACGCGGACCGGACCGCCGAGAACTTCGGCGCGCCCGCCGAGGATGTCGCCGAGGCCACCCGCGCGGTGCTCGCGCAGGTCGCCGAGGCCGCCGGACTGAGTACTCCCGCGCAGGTCACGGCCGTGCCGGGCACAGGCCGGGCCGGCGACCGCACGGAACACCTGGCGCCGCTCCTCGACGAGCTGCAGGGCCTCGCCCGTGCCCACCCGGAAGCCGCGTGGTGACGATGACCGCGACCCTGCACGTTCTTCACGACGACGGCGCCGCGCCGGAGACCGCCGCGGCCCGCGCCCGGCGGACAGCCTCCGAGGTCGTCGACCCCGAGCTGCCCATGGTCACCCTCGCCGAGCTGGGCGTCCTGCGCGGCGTCGAGGTGGCGCCGGACGGCTCGGTCACGGCCACCATGACCCCGACCTACTCGGGCTGCCCGGCCATGGCCGAGATGCGGGCCACGCTCGCGGCCCGGCTGCGCGCCGCCGGGTATGCGGACGTCCGTATCGAAACGGTGCTGGACCCGCCGTGGACGACGGACTGGATCTCTGAGGAGGGCCGCCGCAAGCTCGCCGAGCACGGCATCGCGCCGCCCGGCCCGGCCCCTCGCCGCACGGAAGGCCCGGTCCTGCTGGACCTGTCGCCGACCCGCCGGGCCGTGCCCTGCCCGCGCTGCGGCTCCGCCGACACCGAGGAGCTCTCCCGCTTCGGCGCCACCTCCTGCCGGGCGCTGCGCCGCTGCCGCAGCTGCCGGGAACCGTACGAGCACGTCAAGGAGATCTGATGACCGCCCCCACCGCGCCCGCCTCGCCCGCCCCGGCGGCGGCCCCGGCCCGCCGGCGTCCGGCGTTCCACTCCCTCCGCGTCGCCGCGGTCGAGCCGCTGACCGAGGACTCCGCCGCCGTCAGCTTCGATGTACCGGAGGAGCTGGCCGAGGAGTTCGCGTTCGCGCCCGGCCAGTCGCTCACTCTCCGCCGGGAGATCGAGGGCCGCGACGAGCGCCGCTCGTACAGCATCTGCGCCCCCGTCGGCGACACCCCGCGGATCGGCGTCCGCGTCGTGCCCGGCGGCCTGTTCTCGTCCTGGCTGGTCAACGACGTACGGCCCGGGGACACCGTCGAGGTGATGGCGCCCACCGGCTTCTTCACCCCCGACCTCACCGTCCCCGGTCACCACGTCCTGATCGCGGCCGGCTCCGGGATCACGCCGATGCTCTCCATCGCCGCGTCCGTGCTGGCCGCCGACGACAGCTCGCGCGTCACGCTCTTCTACGGCAACCGCCGCACGGCCACGGTGATGTTCGCGGACGAGCTGGCCGACCTGAAGGATCGTTACCCCACCCGCTTCCAGCTCGGCCATGTCCTCTCCCGGGAGCCGCGCGAGGCCGAACTGCTCTCCGGGCGCCTGGACGCCGACCGGCTGTCCGCGCTCATCGGCTCGCTGGTCGACGTGGCGGACGCCGACCACTGGTGGCTGTGCGGCCCGCACGGCATGGTCCGCGACGCGCAGCAGGTACTGGACGGCCTCGGCGTGCCCGAAGGCCGCGTACACCAGGAGCTGTTCTACGCCGACGACGAGCCGGTGCGCGAGGCGCGGCACGAAGAGGCCCCCGCCGACGGCCCGGTCAGCGAGGTCACGATCACCCTCGACGGCCGAACGACGACCCAGCCGCTCCCCCGCGACCGCGCCATACTGGACGGCGCCCAGCAGGCCCGCCCGGACGTCCCGTTCGCCTGCAAGGGCGGCGTCTGCGGCACCTGCCGCGCGCTGATCCGCGACGGCGAGGCCGACATGCGCCGCAACTTCGCGCTGGAGACCTCCGAGGTCGAGGCCGGTTACGTCCTCACCTGCCAGACCTTCCCGGCCTCCGAGACCCTGACGGTCGACTTCGACAGCTGACCGCCCCAGATCCGGCCGAAGCAGCCGGGCGAACGGCCCGTTCGGACACCGGCCCTCAGGTCCGGCCACGCAGCTCCAGCCACGCCGCCAGCCGTACGTCCGGATCGTCCAGGTCCAGCGGGAACAGCTCGCGGATGCGCCGCAGGCGGTGGCGCAGGGTGTTCGGGTGCACCGTGAGGCGGGCCGCGGCCGAGGCCACGTCGCCGACAGCGGCCAGCCACGCCATGAGGGTGCCCGCGTAGTCCGTGCCCTGCTCGCGGTCGTGCGCCAGCAGCGCGGTGACGCCCGGGAGCCGCAGCCAGGGGTCGCGGTCCAGCTCGTCTCCGAGGCGGTCCAGCAGAATGCGTTGGCGGACGTCGCGGGCCGTGGCCGCCGGGCGCGCGTGCCCGTCGCGCGCCGTCGCACGCAGCACGTCGTCCGCCTCCCTGCGCAGCGCCGCGGGTTGCAGCAGGTCGGTGTGCGCGCGGGTGATCGCGGCGCGTACGCCGTCGCCGACCGCCGTACGGACGGCCGCCAGCGCCGCGTCGGCGAACCGCCGGGCCGCCGCCTCCCCGGCATCCGGCAGCAGGACGTGCACGGCGTCGACCGTGGCGGCCACGGTGGCCGTGTCCCGGTGGGCGGCGCAGTGCCGCACCAGAGCCGATTCGAGGTGGCCGAGCAGGGCGGCGCCGGCACCGGCCGCGCCGAATCCCCCGCCGACCGGGCCGAATCCCCCGCCTGCCGGGCCGGACCCCGTGCCCGGCGCGAAAGCCGCCAGGCAGAACTCCGTACCGGGCCGCAGCCCCAGCCGCGCCGCCGCCTCCTCCGCGGGCGGCCCCGCGCCGTGCAGCACGGCGCGGAGGGCGTCCCGGCGCATCCGACGCTCCGTCTCCGGCGAGTGCAGCGCGCGCAGCAGGTGCGGCGCGGCGAGCCGGGCGGCGTCCTGGAGGGCCGCCGCGGCGTCGTCGGACAGCCCGCCGGCCGGTTCGATCGCCCAGAGCGTGCCGAGCGGCAGCGCCCCGGCCCGTACGGCGACGGCGGCCCGTGCCAGCTCGTCGCCGTCGGCCGGGAAGCGGACGACGCCGGGCGCGGCGAGCACCTCGCGGTACTGGCGGCGCTGTTCGGGGATGTCGGGGACCCGGCGCTGGAGGATGCCGCGCTCGCGCAGGGCGTCGATCCGCTGGCCGGGAACGTTGGAGTACGCGACGACGTTCTGGTCCAGGTCCTCGATGGCCACCGAGCCGCCGGCCACGGCCGCGAGAGTGTCGGCGAGCGCGAACAGCTCCTCCCCGCCGGCCGGTCCGGCACCGGCCGCGCCGCCGATCCCGTAGGCCGCGAGCGCGCAGCTCAGCTCCGCGTCCACCTGCCGCCACGGCACCGCGTCCCCGGCCGCCAGTACCGCGATCCCGCAGCCCGCCGCCGCCTCGGCCAGCCGCGCCGGGTCCTGGCCGCGCTGCTTGACCACCACGGCGGTGAACCCCTGTGCGGCCGCCCGCCGCAGCACCGCGCACGCCTCCGGGTCCGTCACGTCGGCGCCCACGAGCAGCAGGAGCGCGGCGGGCGAGGGCGGCAGCGGGTCGCCCGGATCGTGGATCACCGTGCCGCGTACGGGGGCGTCCAGGCCCGCCGGTGCGGCCAGCACCCGCACGAGGACGCCGGGCGCGCCCTCGACGAGCTGCCGCAGCGTGCCGGCGGCGCGCTCCCCCAGCGGCCCGCCCGGCGCGACGGCGGACGCGGACGCGGGCGTGGGCATGGAGACCGGCACGGGCGCGGGCGTGGACGCGGGCGTGGAGGCCGGCGCGCAAGCGGAGCCAAAAGCGGAAGCGGAGTCCGCAGCGGAAGCCGAGCCCGAAGCGGACACCGGCACGGAAGCCGAGCCCGAAGCCATCCCGGACGACGGCATTGTCGAATCGGACAACGAGGCCCTCGTTTCCTGCGTCGATCGGCCGGGGCGCCGGCCCGTGCGGGCTGCCACGATAGCCCGCGCAGCCCGCCGAAAACGCCCCTCCAGTGACAGGAGCCGCACCCGTGACCGTGCCAGCGCGCCCCGCCCCGGCCCCCGCAACCGACCTCGTAGGTCTCTTCCCGCCCGGCTCCCACCTGGACCGGGACGGCGAGCTGGTGGTCGGCGGCTGCCGGCTCACCGACCTCGCCGCGCGCTTCGGTACGCCCGCCGTGATCGTCGACGAGGCCGCCCTGCGCGACCGCGCCCGGCAGTACGTACGCGCCCTCGCCGCCCATTGGCCGAACAGCCAAGCCGTCTTCGCCTCCAAGGCGTTCCCCTGCACCGCGGTGATCCGCGTGCTCACCGAGGAGGGACTGGGCGTCGATGTCGCCGGGGGTGGCGAGCTGGCCGCCGCGCTCGCCGCCGGCGCCGACCCGGCCCGCATCGTCGTGCACGGCAACGCCAAGACCGACGAGGAACTGGCCATGGCCGTCGAGGCGGGCGCCGGGACGGTCGTGGTGGACAATGAGGACGACATCGACCGCCTGGAACGCCTCGTGCCCCAGGCCGCCGAACAGCGCGTCCTGCTCCGCGTCATCCCGGAGGTCGAGGCGGACACGCACGAGGCGATGGCCACCGGGCACCGCGGCTCCAAGTTCGGCCTGGCGGTCCCGGACGCGGTCCGCGCGGCCGCCCGGCTGCGGGCGAGCGACCGGCTGCGCCTGGAGGGCCTGCACGTCCACGTCGGCTCGCAGCTGCTGGACACCGCGCCGTTCGCCCGCGCCGTGGAAGCGCTGGGCGCGCTCGGCGAGCTGGGCGAGCACGCGGTGTACGACCTGGGCGGCGGCCTCGGCGTGCGCTACACCTACGGCGACGCCCCGCCGAGCATCGAGGAGTACGTCCGCACCCTCACCGACGCGGCCCGCGCGCAGCTGCCGGGCACCGCACGTCTGCTCATCGAGCCCGGCCGTTCCCTCGTCGCCGGCGCCGCGCTCACTCTCTACCGCGCGGTGACCGTGAAGCCGGGGCCGCACACGCTGGTCGCGGTCGACGGCGGCATGGGCGACAACCTGGAGCCGATGCTGTACGGGCAGCGCTTCGAGGCCACGGTCGCCGCACGGGTGGGCGGCGGCGAGCCCTGCGACCTGGTGGGCCGGCACTGCGAGTCCGGCGACACCCTGATCCGCGACGTCCCGCTGCGCGCGCCCCGCGTCGGCGACGCCATCGCCGTCCCGGTCACGGGCGCGTACTGCTACTCCCTCGCCAACAACTACAACGGCGCCCGCCGCCCGCCCGTCGTCTTCGTCCGCGACGGCGCGGCCCGAGAGGTCGTCCGCCGCGAGACGTACGAGGACCTGCTGCGGCGGGACGTGCAGGAGCCCGTACGGGGGCTCTGAGAGCGCCCGGGCCCGAACACGCAGACGGGCCGCCACACGTCTCGCGTGGCGGCCCTGAAGCCGTGCGCTCCCGGTCAGATCGTTTCTGCTCAGGTGCGGGCGGTGGGGCGGGTGGGACTCGAACCCACGGCCGACGGATTATGAGTCCGCTGCTCTAACCGGCTGAGCTACCGCCCCCGTCACGGCGCGCCGCGCACATTTGTGCGCGCCGTCTGCCGCAGCATAGCCGCTCATACGATCTGCTGCCCGTGAGGGTGGGCGTCGAGCGCGGAGCGGCTCACTGCGTGCGATCGTGAAGACTTCGATCACCCACCGTTCGGTTCCACCCAGAGGCTCACTCTTTGGAGTGGTCCGGGTGTTCGATTCCCGGCGCCACTCCCCGCACGGCTCCGCACACGGAACCGGACACGAAAAAGGACCCCTTGCGGGGTCCTCTTCCTCCTGCTCCCCCGACTGGACTCGAACCAGTAACCCTCCGGTTAACAGCCGAATGCTCTGCCAATTGAGCTACAGGGGACTGCGCTCCCCCGACTGGACTCGAACCAGTAACCTGCCGGTTAACAGCCGGCTGCTCTGCCAATTGAGCTACAGGGGATTGCTCTGTGTGCCTCGAATGCACTCCGGTCCGGACTTCCGGACGGCGTGCGCTCGCTGCGACACATACATTAGCGCAAGCAGGGGGGTGCTTTGCCAATCGGTATGCCCACGGGTGATCACCCGGGCCCCGGGTACCGGTGAGAGCAGTACAGCCAGCGGCTCGCCGCTTCGACGGGAGGCACCCCGGAGCGGGACCGACAGACAGAGAGGTGGAGCGATGCGCTACCGGCTCACGTTCATCGCGGGACTGGCCATCGGATACGTGCTCGGCACCCGGGCCGGGCGGGAGCGGTACGAACAGCTGCGCAAAAGCGCGCAGCGGGTCGCGCAGAACCCCGCCGTCCGGAACACCGCAGAGTCCGCCGCGCAGACCGGCCGGCAGGCCGCGAACAAGGCGTACGACGCGGTATCGGCCAAGGTCGGCGACAAGATCCCTAACTCCGTTTCGGACCGCGTCCGTTCGCTGCGCGAGCAGCGTTCCGGCGCAGAGGACGACTGGGGCACCAGCAACACCTAGGGTGCGGCGCCGGCCGGACCGCCGGTCTCCGTGGGCCGCCGCCGCGCGGCCCGGGGAGACCGGCTTTCCGTAGGGGTCCCCGCATGCGGCATCATCAGGTCCTATGGGGATAGTCGCCGGGTTGGACAGCTCGTCCGCAAGTACACGCATCGTCGTCTGCGACACCGAAACGGGTGCCGTCGTCAGGCAGGGGTACGCCCCGCATCCTGACGGGAAGGGGCCCGATGTCGATCCGCAGACGTGGCTGATGTCACTCGGTGAGGCGGCCGCCGACGGACTCCTGGAGGGCGTGCAGGCGATCGGCGTCTCGGCGCAGCAGCACGGCCTGCTCCCGCTGGACGCCGACGGTGCGCTGATCCGGCCGGCCCTCATGGGCAACGACAAGCGGGCGCAGAGCGCGGCGGCCGACCTGATCGACGCGCTCGGGGGGCGCTCGGCATGGGCGGAGGGCGTGGGTTCCGTACCGCACGCCGCGCAGCCGGTGGCGAAGCTGCGCTGGCTGGCGCGCGCGGAGCCCGAGCACGCCGCCCGCGTCGCCGAGATCATGCAGCCGCACGACTGGCTGGTCTGGCAGCTGCTGGGGCGGCCCGCGCGGCGCACGACGGACCGGGGCGGTGCCTCGGGCACCGGCTTCTGGTCAGCGGCGAGCGGCGCGTACCGTCCGGATCTGGTCGAGCTGGCGCTCGGGCACCAGGTGCGGCTCCCCGAGGTACTGGGCCCGGCCGACGCGGCCGGGGTGACGCCCGAGGGGCTGCTGATCTCCGCCGGTACGGGCGAGACGATGGCCGCCGCTTTCGGGCTGGGCGTGGGGACCGGGGACGCCGTGGTGTCGCTCGGCGCCTCCGGGTCGGTCTTCGGCATCCACCACGAGGCGCTGGCGGACTCGACGGGGACGATCACGTCCTTCGCGGACGCGACCGGGATGCACCTGCCGGTCGTGCACACCAGCAACGCCGTCCGGGTGCTGCGCGGCATGGCCGAGGCGCTGGGGACGGACCTGGAGGGCCTGTCGGACCTGGCGCTGAAGTCGACGCCGGGCTCGTACGGGATGGTGATGCTGCCCTACCTGGAGGGCGAGCGGACGCCTCATCTGCCGCACACCGCGGGCTCGCTGCACGGGCTGCGGCGGGAGAGCATGAAGCCCGAGCACATGGCGCGCGCCGCCGTCGAGGGCATGCTGTGCGGGCTCGCGGACGCGCTGGACGTGCTGCGCGGGCGGGGCGTGCCGGTGCGCAGAGTGTTCCTGCTGGGCGCCGCGGCCGAGCTGGGTGCCGTACAGGCCGCCGCGCCCGCGCTGCTGGGCGCGCAGGTCGTGGTGCCGCAGCCAGCGGACTACGCGGCGGTGGGCGCGGCCCGGCAGGCGGCGTGGGCGCTGGGCGCCGCGCACGGCACGCACACGGCCCAGGAACCGCCGCGCTGGCCGGCCGCGGCCTGCCAGGTCTTCGAGCCGGGCGAGGAGCTGGCCGTGGGACAGGCGGTGCGGCAGCAGTACACGTCGGTACGGGAGGAGACGCACCCGGGCGCGTTCGCGGCGGCGACGGGCGGCCATGAGGCGGCGGCCCCGAGCCTTGCAGTGGACCAGGAGGCCGCGGAGAGCTGAGGGCAGGCGAGCGCCCTCAGTCGAGGTAGCCGCGCAGCTGGTCGGCGAAGGCGTGATCGCGGAGCTTGTTCAGGGTCTTGGACTCGATCTGGCGGATGCGCTCGCGGGTGACGCCGAAGATGCGCCCTATCTCCTCCAGCGTGCGCGGCCGGCCGTCGGCCAGGCCGTAGCGGAGCTGGACGACCTTGCGCTCGCGCTCGCCGAGGGTGGAGAGCACCGCTTCGAGGTGCTCGCGCAGCAGCAGGAAGGCGGCGGACTCCACGGGGGACGCCGCGTCGCCGTCCTCGATGAGGTCGCCGAGCGCCACGTCGTCCTCCTCGCCGACCGGAGCGTGCAGCGAGACCGGCTCCTGGGCGAGCCGCAGCACCTCGCTGACCCGCTCCTCGGGCAGGTCGAGCTGGGCGGCGACCTCCTGCGGAGTCGGTTCGTAGCCGCGCTCCTGGAGCATCCGGCGCTGGACCCGTACGACGCGGTTGATCAGCTCGACGACGTGCACCGGCACCCGGATCGTGCGGGCCTGGTCGGCGAGCGCGCGGGACATGGCCTGGCGGATCCACCACGTCGCGTACGTGGAGAACTTGTAGCCGCGGGCGTAGTCGAACTTCTCGACCGCGCGGATCAGTCCGAGGTTTCCCTCCTGTACGAGGTCGAGCATGGTCAGGCCGCGGCCGACGTACCGCTTGGCGACCGAGACGACCAGGCGCAGGTTGGCCTCGATCAGGCGGCGCTTGGCCATCCGGCCCAGTACCACCAGCTTGTCGAGGTCGAGGGCCAGCTGGGAGTCCAGGTCGGGGGTGCCTGCGAGCTTCGCCTCGGCGAACAGGCCGGCCTCCACGCGGCGGGCCAGCTCGACCTCCTCGGCCGCGCTGAGCAACGGGATGCGGCCGATCTCCCGGAGGTACTGCCGGAAGAGGTCGGAGGACGGGCCGCCCGCCTCGGGCCTGGCCTGCCGCTCCGGCGGCGGCTCCGGTGCCGCGTCCGGCTCTTCGGACAGCATCTCGGGGGCGGGCGGCTCGGCCTGCTGGGGCACGGTGGCGGCCGCGGCGGGCGGCGCGTCGGCGAGACTCCGTGTCTGCACGGGGGCGACCTCCAGGGTGATCGCTGCTGAGGCGGCACAAAGGTCGGGTACGGCCGCGGCCGAGCCGCCGTCCGTCCCGTACAGCAGAAGCGGGTTGGCGTCGGACTCCGGCTCTGTACGTCCGGATCCGTCGCGCTCCGAGGACTCAGGCACCGTTCCTCAGTGTGGAGTACGACACACTCCCGCCACGAGGGGCGTGCGGCGACTTTTTGCCTTCAGTGGGTGACCGGGTGGTTACGCAGACAGTCCGGCCGGCCGCCGGGCGGCGCGCCGCGCGTGCCTCAGAGGGCCGCGGCGCCGCGCTCGCGGAGGGCCTGGGCGTACTGCTCCAGCACCCAGAGCTCGTTCTGCAGGGCCGTGTACTGCTCGCCGCCCGTACGCGGGTCGTGGCGCTGCAGCGCGCCGTGGATCTCGGCACAGCGCTGCCGGACGGCGGCCAGCCGGACGGCGACGAGCTGCACGCCCGCGTACAGCTCGTCCGGGTCGCGGCGGGTGTGCAGCGGCTCGACGGCCAGCTCCGTGACCATCGAGCGGACCGTGTCGTCGGGCGCGGCCTCGCGGACACGGGTGAGGAAGCCGGCGTCCGCCGCGGCCGTGCCGCCGGCGTCCTCGATGCAGCGGCGGACCACGGCGTACGGCGGCGCGGTGAACTCGTCGATGCCGTACGCGTCGAACGTCGGGGCGACCAGGTCGGGGCGCTGCAGGGCGAGCTTGAGCAGCTCGCGCTCGACGCGATGCGCCGGGCTTCGGAGGTTCAGCGCGGGGCCCCGGGGGGCCTCGGGGGCCGCGGGCCGGGCGGGCTCGGCGCCGCGCCGCTGCGGCCTGCCCTGGGCCTCTCGCGGGTCCCTTCCGCGCTCGCGGGCCCAGCGGGCCAGCTGGGAGACGCGGCGGACCACGAACTGGGTGTCCAGGATGCCGAGCAGGCCGGCCAGCTGGACGGCCGTCTCGTGCTGGATGGAGCTGTTCTTGATGTTGGCGACGATGGGCGCCGCCTCGTCCAGCGCGGCGGCGCGGCCGACCGGAGTGGCCAGATTGTGCCGGGCGACCAGCTGGCGCAGCGCGAACTCGAAGAGCGGTGTACGGGACTCCACCAGGTCGGCGACGGCCTCGTCGCCCTTGGCCAGGCGCAGCTCACAGGGGTCCATGCCGCCGGGGGTGATCGCGATGGAGGTCTCGGCGGCGAACTTCTGGTCGTCCTCGAAGGCGCGCAGCGCCGCCTTCTGGCCCGCCGCGTCGCCGTCGAAGGTGAAGACGACCTCGGAGCCGCTGTTGTCCATCAGCAGCCGGCGGAGGATCTTGATGTGGCCCTCGCCGAAGGACGTGCCGCAGGTCGCGATGGCGCTGCGGACACCGGCGAGGTGGCAGGCCATGACGTCGGTGTAGCCCTCGACCACCACCGCGCGGTTCCCCTTGGCGATCTCCTTCTTGGCGAGGTCGATGCCGTACAGCACATGGGACTTGCGGTAGATCGGGGTCTCGGGGGTGTTGAGGTACTTCGGGCCGTTGTCGTCGTCCCGGAGCTTGCGGGCGCCAAAGCCGACGACCTCGCCCGCGATGTCGCGGATGGGCCACATCAGGCGGCCGCGGAAGCGGTCGATGGGGCCGCGGCGGCCGTCCTGGGAGAGGCCGGAGAGGATCAGCTCCTTGTCCGTGAAGCCGCGACCGCGCAGGAAGCGGGTGAGGTGGTCCCAGCCGGCCGGGCTGTAGCCCACGCCGAAGTGCTGGGCCGCGGCCTGGTCGAAGCCGCGCTCGGCGAGGAACTTCCGGCCGATCTCGGCCTCGGGGCTGTCGAGCTGGTCGATGTAGAACTGCGCGGCGGCCTTGTGCGCCTCGACGAGGCGGGTGCGCTCGCCCTGCTGGCGCCCGGGGGCGTACCCGCCCTCTTCGTACCGCAGGGTGATGCCCGCCTGGGAGGCGAGCCGCTCGATGGTCTCGGCGAAGGAGAGGTGGTCGACCTTCATGATGAAGTCGACGGTGTCGCCGCCCTCCTGGCAGCCGAAGCAGTGGTACAGCCCCTTGCTGGGGCTGACGTGGAAGGAGGGGGACTTCTCGTCGTGGAAGGGGCAGAGGCCCTTCAGATTGCCGCCGCCGGCGTTCCTGAGCTGGAGGTACTCGGACACGACGGCATCGATCGGGACCGCGTCCCGCACCGCCCGCACGTCGTCATCGTTGATCCTGCCTGCCACGCGAGAATTCTACGGGGCACCAGTGACAGCCCCGGGGCCGCGCCTCACCCCGTGGCGATCTTGAAGACGAAGCGGTGATGCGCGCCACTCGGCACGATCTCGAAGGTCGCGCCGTCCGTGGTGAAGCCCATCCGCTCGTAAAAGCCGCGCGCCGAGACCCGCCCGTTGCACCACACGCGCTGGGCGCCGCGGCGGGCCGCCTCCTCGATGCCCGCGCGCAGCACGGCGGCCCCGAAGCCCCGGCCGCGCGCCTCGGGCGAGCTGGCCATGCCGCGGAAGCGGTACGCGGGGACGGCTTCCTCGCCCGGCACCGGGTCGGGGAAGAAGGTCGCGCAGGCCGCCAGGGTGTCCCCGTCGTACGCCGCCATGTGGAAGACGCCGGGGTCCGCGTCCTCCGAGTACAGCGCGGCCTCGGCGGGCAGCCCGGGGCGGAGCACCGACCAACGCAGGTCGAAGATCTCCGCCCGCGGGACCGTTTTCGTACGGATCGCCATGCGCGCACGCTACGCGAGGAGCCACCCGCCCGGCACTCCCTTATCCCAGGAACGACTCCAGCGGCACCGTCGGATCGGACAGCGCCTCCGCGTCCAGGGCGCGCCCGGAGCGGATCATGGCCTGCAGCGGCTCGGTGACGTCCCACACATTGACGTTCATCGCGGCCAGCAGCCGGCCGCCGGCGTCCAGCCAGCAGGCGATGAACTCGCGCTTGCCGACGTCGCCGCGGAGCACGACCTGCTCGTAGGAGCCCGGTGGCGCGTATCCCGAGTACTCCAGGCCGACGTCGTACTGGTCGGAGAAGAAGTACGGGATGCGGTCGTAGCTGACCTCCTGGCCGAGCATGGCGCGGGCCGCGGCGGGGCCGCCGTTGAGCGCGTTGGCCCAGTGCTCCACGCGCAGCCGGGTGTCCAGGACCGGGTGCGCGGCCGCGGCCACGTCGCCGGCCGCGAAGATGTGCGGGTCGGACGTGCGCAGCGAGGCGTCCACGACGATGCCGCCGCCCTGCGCGCGGTCCACGAGAGCGAGCCCGGCCTGTTCGGCGAGGGCGGTGCGGGGCGCGGCGCCGATCGCGGCGAGCACGTCGTGCGCCGGGTGCTCCTCGCCGTCGTCGGTCTGCGCGGCCAGCACGACGCCGCCCTGGCCGGTGATCTCGGTGAGCGTGGCACCGAAGTGGAAGCGGACGCCGTGCTCGCGGTGCAGCTCGGTGAAGAGCCCGCCGATCTCGGGGCCGAGGACGTGGTGCAGCGGGGTCGGCGAGGGCTCGACGATGGTGACCTCGGCGCCGTAGGAGCGGGCGGCCGCGGCGACCTCCAGGCCGATCCAGCCGGCGCCGGCGATCACGAGGTGGCCGTTGTCCCGGCCGAGGGAGGCCAGCACGCCGCGCAGCCGTTCGGCGTGCGCGAGGCGGCGCAGGTGGTGGACGCCGGCCAGGTCGGTGCCGGGGATGTCCAGGCGGCGCGGCTCGGCGCCGGTGGCCAGCAGCAGCTTGTCGTACACGATGAGGGTGCCGTCACCGAGCCGGACCGTACGGGCGACCGGGTCCAGGGCCACCGCGGGCTGGCCGAGATGCAGCTCGATGTCGCTGCGCGCGTACCACGCCGGCTCGTGCACGAAGACGCTGTCCCGCTCGGCCTTGCCGATCAGGAAGTCCTTGGAGAGCGGCGGCCGTTCGTACGGGTGGTCGCGCTCGTCACAGATGAGGATCACGCGGCCGCTGAACCCCTCCGACCGAAGGGTCTCGGCTGCCTTTGCCCCGGCCAGGCCACCGCCGACGATGACGAACGTCTGGTGTGCGTCGACCACTTGCTTCCTCCTCGCTGCGGCGCAGTGCGTCTGCGCCTTGAACGCCCCCCGTTCGGCCCCCGTTTGCGCCCCCGTTCGAAAAAGCCATACCCCCGTTCGAGCACCTCAGCACTGCGGGGGTTCGAGCGTCCCGCACAGAGCGTGATGGGGGAAGAGGGTAGGCCCTTGCTACGTCACCCTTAGTTGTCACGCGCGGGCGGACGACGCCGTTCTGTGTGACCTGGGGGGCGGGTGAGGCGAGCGTGCAGGGTGCGGGCCGAGGTGTCCGTGAGGGCCGCGATCTGGTCGATGACAGCGCGCATTCGTGCGGTGTCGTCCCCGGCGCCGTCGAAGAGCGAACGGAACTGGGGGTCGAGGCCGTCCGGGGCGCGCGCGAGCAGCGCCTCGGCCAGCTCCGCGATGATCACCCGCTGTTCGGCCCGCAGCGCTTCCTGGTCGGGGCGCTGCATCACGTACCGGTCGGCGACCGCCTTCAGTACGGCGCATTCGAGGCGGGCCTCCTCGGGGACGACCAGCTCGGCGCGGTACCGGGTGAGCCGCCCCGTGCCGTACGCGGCGCGGGTGGCGGCTTCGGCGGCCAGGCAGAACCGGCCGATCAGCTGGCTGGTGGCGTCCTTCAGGCGTGCCTGGGCGACCGCGGAGCCGTCGTAGCCGTGCGGCCACCACTCCTGCTCCAGCAGCCGGTCCAGGGCGGCGCCCAGCTCCGCGTCGCCGGCGCCGGGCGCGTACCGGTCGGCGGCCACCGCGAAGATCTCGGCGCGCTCGGGGTCCGCGTACAGCACGGCCGGGTCCAGGTGTCCGGCGTGCAGCCCGTCCTCCACGTCGTGCACCGAGTAGGCGACGTCGTCGGACCAGTCCATGACCTGCGCCTCGAAGCTGCGCGCGCCTTCGGGGGCGCCCTGCCGCAGCCACCGGAAGACGGGCAGGTCGTCCGCGTACACCCCGAACTTGCGCGAGCGCGGGTCCTCGGGGTGGCCGCCGCGCCCCCAGGGGTACTTGGTCGCCGCGTCCAGGGCGGCGCGCGTGAGGTTGAGGCCGACGCTGACGACGCGGCCGTCGTCGGCGGTGATGAACCGTTTCGGTTCGAGCCGGGCCAGCAGCCGCAGGGACTGCGCGTTGCCCTCGAAGCCGCCGCAGGGCGCGGCGACTTCGTTCAGCGCCTGCTCGCCGTTGTGCCCGAAGGGCGGGTGGCCGAGGTCGTGCGCCAGGCACGCGGTCTCGACCAGGTCCGGGTCGCAGCCGAGCGCCGCGCCCAGCTCCCGTCCCACCTGCGCGCACTCCAGGGAGTGCGTGAGGCGGGTGCGCGGGGTCGCGTCCCAGGCGTGCGCGCCGGTACCGGACGCGGCGACGCCGGGCGTGACCACCTGGGTCTTGCCGGCCAGTCTGCGCAGCGCGGCGGAGTGCAGCACCCGCGCGCGGTCCCGCTGGAACGCCGTACGGCCGGGCCGCTTGTCCGGCTCGGCGCCCCAGCGTTCGATGTCGGCGTCGTCGTACGCGGCGTCGTACCGGTCACCGTTGTACAGATCGTTGTCGTACGAGGTGCCCACGGGCCGCCCGGCACGGTGCGCCGCGCGGCCTGCCCGTGGTTCTGGTGAGTTGGGGGTCGTACCCGTCATACCGCGACGGTAGCCGCACCGGCCCCCTCTCGGTCGGAAGCGGTACGCGAGCGGAGCGACTGGTCGTAGCGGTGCAGGACGAGACGGGCGAGGGCCGGGTGGTCGCCGAGGGGCGCTGCGGCGGGCCCGAGGACGGCGGCGGAGGCGGTGGCGAAGCGGCCGGGCGCGGTGAAGTACGAGGCGAGAACGGGCCGCAGGCCGCGCGCCCGCAGGGCCGCGGCGGCCTCCTCCACGGTGGCGCCGGCGCCCGCCGCGTAGCCCGGTACGACGGGCACGCCGCCCAGCCGTACGGAGAGCAGCCGGGCGGTGCGCCCGGTGTCGGTGGCCGAGTCCGGGTCCCGCGAGCCGGCCGCGGCCAGGACTATCCCCGTGCCGGGCGCCTCCGGCCGCGTCCCGGCCTCCGTCAGCCGGTCGTGCAGTGCCTCGGCGAGCAGCGAGTGCGGTCCGAGCGGCGCCGCGATACGGGCTCTGACGCGTGGCGCGACACCGGCCATCGCCGGTATGTCGGACTTGGTGTGGTAGCCGCGGCCCAGCAGCAGCGGCACGAGGACCGCGTCGCCGTCCAGCCCGGCCAGCGTGTCGGGCAGCAGCGGCTCGTTCAGTTCGATGTGCCCCAGGCGCACCGGGAGGCCGGGGCGCATCGCGCGCACCCGGTCCAGCAGTGCGGTGACGGTCTCCAGGGCGCGGGGATCACGGCTTCCGTGGGCGACCGCGACGAGCGTCGGCGGCGTCGCTGTACTGGCGGGGCCGCACGGCAAGGTGCGGCGGCTGTGGAGTCTGACCCGGCTGAGCTGGGTGCTGAGCTGTGTGGTGATCTCTGTCATGAGCTGCGCCGTACTGTCGAAGGGAAACGCTGCGGGAAGGTGCGCGTTCGACGCCGTCATGGAGGGAGCCTGGCAGCGGAGAGTTGCCGGAGCATTGCGCAGGGGTGACGAGTCGTTTCTCCCCCCTCACGGGTTCCGCCGCGCTTCGGGGAGGGACCCGTGCCGGGCATGTAACACCAGGGGGCGGCGGCGGAAACGCGCGCGTTGCACCGTGACCGTATGAACGCCGACGTCACGACCGGCACGGTCGACACGCACTGTCCGTACTGCTCCTTGCAGTGCGGAATGTCGCTGCGCCCGGAGAAGGGCACAGTACAGGTGGTCGAGCGCCCGGACTTCCCCGTGAACCGTGGGGCGCTGTGCGGCAAGGGCCGCACCGCCGCCGAGGTGCTCGACCAGCGGGTACGGCTGACGGAACCGCTGGTCAGGGACGGTGGGACGCTGCGCCCCGCCACCTGGGACGAGGCCCTGGACCGGGTCGCGGCAGGACTGGGCAGCGCGCGGACCGTATACGGGGACGACGCGGTGGGCGTCTTCGGGGGCGGCGGCCTGACCAATGAGAAGGCGTACGCGCTGGGCAAGTTCGCGCGGGTCGCGCTCGGCACCTCGCAGATCGACTACAACGGCCGGTTCTGCATGTCCTCGGCGGCCGCGGCGCACGGGCGCGCGTTCGGCCTCGACCGCGGCATGCCCTTCCCGCTGGCGGACGTGGCCCGCACGGGGTGCGTGATCCTGGTGGGCTCCAACCTGGCCGAAACCATGCCGCCCGCGCTGCGCTACCTGACCGAACTGCGCGAGAACGGCGGCAAGCTGATCGTCGTCGACCCGCGCCGCACGAAGACCGCCGAGGCGGCCGACCTGCACCTCGCCCCGCGCCCCGGCACCGACCTCGCGCTGGCCCTCGGCCTGCTGCACCTCGTCGTCGCCCAGGGCCGCACGGACGAGGCGTTCATCGCGGAGCGCACCACCGGCTGGCCCGAGGCGCGGGCCGCCGCGATGGCCCACTGGCCGGAGCTGGTGGAGCGGATCACGGGCGTGCCGGTGCCGGAACTGCGCGAGGCCGTCGCGCTGTTCTGCGACGCCGCTTCCTCGATGGTGCTCACCGCGCGCGGCCCCGAACAGCAGGCCAAGGGCACCGACACGGTGGGCGCGTGGATCAACCTGTGCCTGGCCACGGGCCGGGCCGGCCGGGAGCTGTCCGGGTACGGCTGCCTGACGGGCCAGGGCAACGGCCAGGGCGGTCGCGAGCACGGCCAGAAGGCCGACCAGCTCCCCGGCTACCGCAAGCTCGACGACCCGGCCGCCAGGGAGCACGTGGCGGGCGTCTGGGGCGTCTCCCCGGACAGCCTGCCGGGTCCGGGCCGCAGCGCGTACGAGCTGCTGGACGCGCTCGGCACCGAGGTACGCGCGCTGCTCCTGATGGGCTCCAACCCGGTGGTCTCCGCGCCGCGCGCGGCCCACGTGGAGGAGCGCATCCGCTCGCTGGACTTCCTGGCCGTCGCGGACGTGGTCCTCTCGGAGACGGCGGCGCTGGCCGATGTGGTGCTGCCGGTGACGCAGTGGGCGGAGGAGACCGGTACGACGACGAACCTGGAGGGCCGCGTACTGCTGCGCCGCCGGGCCCTGGACCCGCCGCCCGGTGTCCGCACGGACCTGGAGGTGCTGCACGGGCTGGCGGCGCGGCTGGGCCACGAGAAGGGCTTCCCCGCCGATCCGGAGGAGGTCTTCGAGGAGCTGCGCCGCGCCTCGGAGGGCGGCGCGGCGGACTACTCCGGGATCAGCTACCGGCGCATCGCCTCGGAGGACGGCGTCTTCTGGCCGTGCCCCGAGGAGACGCACCCGGGAACCCCTCGTCTCTTCCTGGACCGGTTCGCCACCCCGGACGGCCGGGCCCGCTTCGTGCCGGTCTCGCACCGCGCGTCGGCGGAGGAGGCCGACGCCGAGTACCCGGTACTGCTGACCACCGGGCGGGTGCTGGCGCAGTACCAGTCGGGCGCGCAGACCCGGCGCGTGGCGGAGCTGAACGCCGCGGCGCCCGGCCCCTTCGTGCAGATCCACCCGCTGCTGGCCGAGCGGTACGGCATCGGCGAGGGCGACCGGGTCGCCGTGGAGTCCCGGCGCGGCCGGGCCGTGGCCCCCGCCCGGCTGACCGGCACCATCCGCTCCGACACGGTCTTCATGCCGTTCCACTGGCCGGGCGAGGGCCGCGCCAACACCCTCACCAACCCGGCCCTGGACCCCACCTCCCGGATGCCGGAGTTCAAGGTCTGCGCGGTCCGGCTGACACCGCTGGGCCCTTAGAGGGCTTCAGCTGAGGGCTTCAGTCGGAGGGCTTCAGTGATGCCAGGCGTGGCCCCCGGTGTTGTGGATGAAGCGCTGGAGCACCTTGAGCGTGATCAGGTACTCCTCGTCGGTGATGCCCTCGTGGCGCTCCGTCCACAACCGCTCCTGGAGGGCGGCGGCCTTGGCGTACAGGGCCGAGCCCTCCGGGGTGATCCGCAGCGTGGCGTCCGCGTCCTGGGTGATCCAGCCGCGGGCGACCGTCGTGTCGATCTCCTCCTCCAGCGCACCGTCGACCTCGAGGTAGCCCTTGAGCATTTCCGTCACCTCGCCGCGGGACCGGCCGTCCGGCGCCGGGGCGACCTGGTTCAGCACCCACCACTGCGGCTGGCTGATGCCCAGCTCCGCGAGGGCGCCGCGGATACGGGTCACGACCGCGTGGGACGCGGCCCAGCTCCAGTAACCGATGGGCTGCCGGATCAGTTCGGTGTCGCTGTGGGAGTACTCCATGGCTCCGCCCTCTTTCCGTTCGGTTGAGGACGAAGCTAGAAGCTCAAGCGGACTTGAGGTCAAGCAGGCTCGAGGCCGGGCGAACCCGACCGTCAGGCTCCCCGGTGCGCGTCGACCTCCTTCAAGTACGCGGCGCGCGTCGCATCGTCCAGGAACGAGGCCGTGAAGGAGTTACGGGCCAGCGTGCGCAGCGTCTCCTCGTCCAGCCGCAGCGCGTCGCGTACGGCCGTGAAGTTGTCGTGCGCGTACCCGCCGAAGTAGGCGGGGTCGTCGGAGTTGACCGTCACCAGCAGGCCCGCGTCCAGCATGGCGGGCAGCGGGTGGTCGGCGAGGTCGTCGATCACCCGCAGCCGGACGTTGGACAGCGGGCAGACGGTGAGCGGCACCTGCTCGGCGGCCAGCCGCGCCACCAGGTCCGCGTCCTCCATGCACCGCACCCCGTGATCGACCCGGTCCACCCCGAGCACGTCCAGCGCCTCCCACACGTATGCGGGCGGGCCCTCCTCACCGGCGTGCGCCACGCACTTCAGCCCGGCCTCCCGCGCGAGCGCGTACACCTCGCGGAACTTCGACGGCGGGTTGCCGACCTCTGCGGAGTCCAGCCCGACCGCGGTGATCCGGTCCAGGTACGGGCGCGCCGCCTCGAAGGTCTCCAGCGCCGACTCCGCGCTCTCGTCCCGCAGGAAGCACATGATGAGCCGGGTCGTGATGCCGTACGTCTGCTGAGCGGCGTCCAGGGCCCTGCTCAGGCCCTCGATGACGGTCCCGATGGGCACGCCGCGCGCGGTGTGCGCCTGCGGATCGAAAAAGATCTCCGCGTGCCGCACGCCCTGCTCCTTGGCGCGCGCGAGATAGGCGTTCGCGAGATCGGCGAAGTCCTCCTCGGTCCGCAGCACGGCCATCAGCGCGTAGTACAGGTCCAGGAACGACTGCAGATCGCTGAACGAATACGCACGCCGCAGCTCCTCCTCGGAGGCGTACGGCAGCTCGACACCGTTGCGCGCGGCAAGCGCGAACGCCAGCTCGGGCTCCAGCGTGCCCTCGATGTGCAGATGCAGCTCGGCCTTGGGGACCGGCGGGTGGGGGGTCTTCATGGTCGGCTCAGGCACCTTCCTGTGCGGTGGCGGCGAAGGCGCGGCCCTCGTTGGCGGCGACGCCGGGGCCCACCGGGCCCGCGGCACGTCGGCCGGTGGCGAGCCAGTCGCCACCGGGGACCGGGGTGCCGGCGGCGCGGAGGCGGCCGGCCAGGGGTTCGGCGGCGAGGTACACCCAGGCGCGGACGGTGCCGCCGTCCGGCAGGACCGCCTCGCACACGACTCGGTCGTAGTCGTTGCCCGGCGCGCCGGGGGTGTAGCCCTCCAGCCGGTCCAGGACCGCCAGCACCTCGTCGTACGCGCCTTCGGCGGGCGTGATGACGTGTCCGTGCACCACCGCGTCGGCGGGGCCCTGGACCGCGTACGGATAACCGGGGCCGTCGTACAGCAGCGCCCCGTGGATCAGCGCCGGCCGCTCCGCCGCGGTGCGGCCGCGCAGCGCCCAGGCGTGATTGGCCTCTCCGGGGCGCAGCGTCCCGTAGACGAAGAAGGGCAGCCGCTCGGCGGGCCGGTCACTCATGGGTCGTTCTCCTCGTGTTCGTTCTTCCCACTTGCAACCATGCCAGGCCGCCGCACGTCGCTGACGGGGAGGTCGGGAGGACGGCGAGGAGATCCGCTACCGGGTCTCCTCCTCGATCCACGCCAGGTAGTCGGCGCCGCCGTGGATGATCGGGGTCGCGATGATCTCCGGGGTGTCGTAGTCGTGCGCGCCGCGGAGGTACTCCTCCAGCTCCTGGTAGCGGTTGCCGGTCGTCTTGAGCAGCACCTGCCACTCCTCGCTGGTCTCGATTCCGCCGTCCCATCGGTACACCGAGGTGACCGGCGCGCTGACCTGGGCGCACGCTGCCAGGCGCGCCTCGATCGCGCCGCGGGCCAGCGCCTCGGCCTTCTGCGCCGCGTCGGTCGTCGTCAGCACGGTCAGGAATGCGGGCGGTGCGGTCTGCTCGGGCAGATCGGTCACGGGAACGGTCCTTTTGGGTCGCGGACGGGCGGGTACCTGATCCTTCCGCATCCACGGGTACCACGGCGCGCCGATGACTTGCGGCGCCCGGCGCACCCGCGAGGATGGGGACAGGACCACGCCACCGGACCGCCGCACGTCCGCGACCGAAGGGCCCCTCATGGACGACCTCACCGCCCTCGCCCGCCAGCAGCTCGACGACGCCAAGGCCGACCCGCACGGCCGCAGCGCGCGGCTCTTCCTGCACGACGGGCCGCTGCGGCAGACCGTGATCGCGCTGGTCGGCGGCGCCTCGCTGGACGAGCACGTCTCGCCGCCGGCCGGCAGCATGCAGATCCTGCACGGGCACGTGCAGATCACGACGGACCGCGGCACGCAGGACATGATCGCCGGGCAGGTCGCACAGATCCCGCGCGAGAAGCACGGCGTGACGGCCGTGGAGAACTCCGCCGTGCTGCTGACCTCGGTGACGCACGTCGACGGCATGTGAGCACCGCGCACGCCGACGGCGTGTGAGCACGGCGGGCGGCACAACCTTCGCCCCGTTCCGGCGGTCTTACCGACGAGAGTTCCGTTTCGGGGGAAAGGTCTCGTCCATGCGTATCCGTTCCGTACGCCGCCGTTCCGTACGCCGCCGCTCCGTACGCCGTCGTACCGCGCTCACCGCCGCCGCAGCCGTGCTGGCCGCCACCGCCGTCGGCGCGACCGCGGCCGTCGCCGCCCCGGCCGCCACCGCACCGCCGCGCTTCCTCGCACCCGGCGAGCTCCCGCCGCACGCGTCCTCGCCCTGGTACGCCTCGAAGGTCATGCCGGGGCTGCCGGACCCGGAGCCGTTCTGCCTCGACGGGGGCGTAGTGCCCGGCGGCACCGGCACGTACCACCGGAGCTTCCACACCGAGTACGACACGAGCGCTGTGCAGGTCAGCGTGGTGACGGCCAACGAGGACAGCGCGCAACGGCTCGCGGCGAAGCTGCGCCAGAAGGTCGCGCGCTGCGCCGGCGACTGGCTGCACGACAAGCCCGGCGGCACCGCCTCCTGGAAGAACTACGGCACGGTCACCGCGGCGGACGGCGGCCGGGTGTACGGCATCCACACCTCGATCCCCGACTCCGAGCCGGGCATCCACCTCTTCGGTGTGGGCCGCTCGGGCCGTACGGTCACGGTCGTGCGGTGGGGCGAGATGGGTACGTTCGACCACGCGCCGGTACCGGCCTTCAAGGCCACCCTCCGGCAGGCCCTCAACAAGCTCTGAGCGCCTGCCGGATCGGGAAACCGGCGCTCAGGCCAGCCACTGGTCGTACGCCATCGAGCACAGCAGCCCCGCGACGACCACGACCAGCACGCCGCGCACGAATCCGGCGCCCTTCTTCAGCGCCATCCGGGCGCCGGCCGTGCTGCCCGCGAGGTTGAACGCCGCGAGCAGCGCGCCCAGCCCCCACAGCACGGTGCCCTGGTACGCGAACATCGCCAGGGCACCGATGTTGGTGCAGACGTTGACGACCTTCGCCGTCGCCGACGCGGTCACCAGGTCCATGTGCAGGATCGCCGCCAGCGCGATGACCAGGAACGCGCCGGTACCGGGCCCGACCAGCCCGTCGTAGAAGCCGATGCCGAGCCCGGCGATCAGCACGGCGGCGATCACCCGCTGCCGGGTGACCGGGCCCGACGGCGCGGGCGCGGTCCCGAAGGACGGCCGGAGCAGCACGAACGCGAGCACACCCACCAGCACGATCATGATCAGCGGGCGCAGCACCGCGCTGTCCAGACCGGCCGCGAGAAACGCGCCGCCCAGCGAACCGCCCGCCGCGGCCAGCCCGATGCGCACCGCGGACGGGACATCCAGCGGCGTCTTGCGTACGTATGTGATGGCCGCGCCCGTAGTGCCGACCACCGCCGCCGACTTGTTGGTACCGAGCACGAAGGCGACCGGTACGTGGGGAAGGCCGACGAGCAGCGCGGGCAGCAGGATCAGCCCGCCGCCGCCCACCACGGCATCGATCCAGCCGGCCGCCAGCGCGGCCAGGCAGAGCAGGAGCAGGGTGGTCATGGATATGTCAGGCACCAGGTGATCTTACGGACCACCGGCCGTTCCAGGGTGGCGAGTTGCGGACCTGCGGGGATCTAGGGTGTGAAGTCATGGACTCCGAGATATTTTCCCCGGCCGAGATCTTTTCCCTGGGTGGCGGGCTGCCGGTGCGGCGGCTCGGCTACGGCACGGCGCAGCTGGCGGGACCGGGTTACTGGGGTCCACGGCACGCCGACCCGCGGGACGCGGTGGCGGTGCTGCGGCGCGCGGTCGAGCGCGGCGTGAACCTCATCGACACCGCCGACAACTACGGCCCCGCCGTGGCCGAGGAGCTGGTCGCCGAGGCGCTGCATCCGTATCCCGAGGGCCTGGTGATCGCCACCAAGGGCGGCGTGGTCCGTACGAGTGCGGACGCCTGGCACATCGACGGGCGGCCCGAGTCGCTGCGCGCCATGTGCGACGCGAGCCTGCGGCGGCTGCGCCGGGAGACCATCGACCTGTACCAGCTGCACCGGCTGGACCCGAAGGTGCCGCTCGCCGACCAGATCGGCACGCTGCTGGAGCTGCGGGACGCGGGCAAGATCCGGTACCTCGGCCTGGACACGGTCCGCCCGGCGGAGCTGACCGCCGCGCTGGCGCTGGCCCCGATCGCCTCCGTGCAGAACCGCTACAACCTCCTCGACCGCGGCTCGGAGGAGCTGCTGGGGCTGTGCGAGCGGCACGGGATCGCGTTCCTGCCGTGGTTCCCGCTCGGCAACGGCGGGCTGACCGGCGGCGCAGCGCGCGCCCTGGACCTGGTCGCGGAGCGGCACGGCGCGAGTCACGGGCAGATCGCGCTGGCCTGGCTGCTGCACCGCTCCCCCGTCCTGCTCCCCACGCCCGGTACGGGCTCGCTCGCGCACCTGGAGGAGAACCTCGCCGCCGCGGACCTCGCCCTGAGCCCGGCCGACATGAAGCTGCTGGAGGACGCGGCGGACCGCTGACCCGCAGGAACGCGGCGGGCTGAGCCCCGGCCCGGCCGCCGGGTCACGCCCACGGATCCACCGGCACCACGTCCACCGCCCGCCCCCGGTCGTCCAGCGCCCGCCCCATCAGCTTGGACTGCTTCAGGACGATCGCCCGGTCGTGCAGCTGGAGGTGCGGCAGCCGCTCGCCGAGCTGGATCTCCAGCCGCTGCACGTCCTGGACCGACTGCAGCCAGAGCGTGAAGAGGAGATTCTGCGGCCCGGTGACGGCGACGCACAGCCGCACCTCGGGCAGGCCCAGCAGAACCCGTGCGGTCTCGGCGAGGTGGGTGGCGGGGACGCTCGCCCACAGGGTCGCCGAGATCGGCCACTCGGTCAGCACGCGGGCCACCTCGCAGCGGAGCGCGATGTCCCGGTCCGCGATCAGCCGGCCGAGCCGGCGCCGTACCGTGGGCGCGCTCAGCCCGACCGCGCGCCCGATGTCCACCGCGCTGCCCCGCCCGTCCCGGGACACCTCCGTGATCAGCGCCCGGTCCTGCGCGTCCAGCGGCGCGGCGGCGCCCTGCGGCGCCTCGGCGGTGCGCAGCGCCTCCCGCTGCCGGGCGTCCAGGGCCCGCAGCCGCCAGCGACTGCCCTCGCCGTAGACCCGGGTGGCGATGGACGCGCGGGTGGCGGTGACGCCCGGCAGCCCGGCGATGCGCCGCAGCAGCAGGTCGGAGAGGGCGGCGAGACCCGGCACGAAGACGGTGATCACCAGGTCCCGGCCGCCGGCCATCTGCTCGACGGTGGCCACCTGCGGCAGCCGTACCAGCGTCTGCGTGACCGTCTCGACGCTGCCCGCCACGCAGTCGATCTCGACGAACGCCACGCACATCCGGTCCAGCCGCCGCGCCCCCGGATAGGCGGTGACCCAGGCGAGCCCGGCCTTCTCCAGGCGGCTCCAGCGGCGCGCCGCGGTGACCGGATCGATGCCCAGTACCGGGGCGAGCGTCTGCCACGAGGCGCGCGGCGCGATCTGCAGGGCGTGGACCAGCTGGGCGTCGAGCCCGCTCAGGTCCATGGGGATGTTTTCCTGCATGGTCACCGCCTCCACGAAGCTTTCCTGCGTTTTGAGGGTAATCCGTTTCTCTCCGTTCGGCCGCTGGCCAGCATGGCGACTCATTCGAGCCATTCGGCACCGCCTGAAACCGGACGTTCGGTCGTCCGGGCACAGGAGACCCCATGAGACGAGGTCGGCGATGACATCAGCGGTCACGGCAAGAGCCGCGGACACCCCACACACGGCGCACGGCAACGGGCGCAAGGCGCTGCTCGCCGCTACGGTCGGCGGTGTCGTGGAGTCCTTCGACTGGGCCATCTACGCCGTACTGGCCCCGTACTTCGCCGCGGCGATGTTCCCCGGCGACGACCCGGTGACCAAGCTGCTCGCCGCCTACGTGGGCTTCGCGGTCGGCTTCGTCGTACGGCCCTTCGGCAGCTATGTCGTGGGCCGGTTCGCCGACTCGCGCGGCCGCCGGTTCGCCCTCACCCTCAGCATGACGATCATCTCCGGCGCCAGCGTGCTGATCGCGGTGCTGCCGTCCGCCGCGCTGATCGGCGTCGCCGCTCCCGTACTGCTGATCGTGCTGCGGCTGGTCCAGGGCCTGTCGATGGGCGGCGAGAACCCCAGCGCCGCCGCGTACGTCACCGAGACCGCCCCGCGCCACCTGCGCTTCCTGTACAGCTCGATCTCGTACTCGGGCGTGGTGATCGGCAACATCCTCTCCTTCGGCGTGCTGACGCTGCTGCTGGTCACGTTCGGCGAGGACGGTGTGCGCGGCGGCGGCTGGCGGATCGGCTTCCTGGTCGCGGCGGCGCTGGGCCTGCTGGCGCTGTGGATCCGGCGCGGCGTCGAGGAGAGCGCCGAGTTCGAGGCCGACGCGGCGGGCCCGACGGCCGCCGAGCGGCGCGCGCTGTACCGGTCGAACCTGCGCAACATGGCGGCCGTCTTCCTGATCTCGATCGGCGCGACCGTCGGGTACTACTACGGCACCACCTACCTCCCCCAGTACGCGCAGCAGCTCGGCGTCGTCTCCGGCACCGAGTCGGCCGCCTCGATGCTGGCCCCGCTGGTGCTGCTGGTCGCGTCCATGGTCGTGGTCGGCCGGCTCGCCGACCGGCTGGGCGCGCTGCGTACCCTGCGCATCGGCCTGTCCCTGCTGGCCCTGGCCACCGTGCCGCTGATGCTGGCGCTGGCCCACGGCGCCGTGCCGATGTGGCTGGTCACCGTGGTGTACCTGGCCCTGATCGCGGCGCCCATCGGCCTCACCAACGTGCTGTTCGCGCAGCTGTTCCCGGTCGCGGTGCGGGTGGTCGCGATGGGCGTGCCGTACACGATCGCGATCGGGCTGTTCGGCGGCACGTTCCCGCTGCTCGCCCAGGCCATGGCGAAGGCCGGGCATCTGACGCTGGTGCCCTGGTGGGCCGCGGGGGCCGCCGCCGTCTCGCTCGCGGGCACCTTCCTGATCCGCCCGCTCACGTCTTCGACTTCCGAGCGCTGATCTCTCCCACCCCCACGTGAAGGAGCACAAATGAATCTGCGGGACGATGCCCGCGCCCTCTCCGGCGATCTCGTACAGCTGCGCCGCACGCTGCACCGCATCCCCGAGGTCGGCCTCGACCTGCCGCGCACCCAGGAGACGGTCCTGACGGCGCTGGACGGCCTCCCGCTGGAGATCAGCACGGGCGAGCGCCTCAGCTCGGTGACGGCGGTACTGCGCGGCGCGCAGCCGGGCCCCACGGTGCTGCTGCGCGGTGACATGGACGCGCTGCCGGTGGCCGAGAAGACCGGTCTGGACTTCGCCGCCGACACCGGCCGGATGCACGCCTGCGGCCACGACCTGCACACCACCATGCTCACCGGCGCCGCCAAGCTGCTCTCGGCGCACCGCGACCGCCTCGCGGGCGACGTGGTCTTCATGTTCCAGCCCGGCGAGGAGGGCTTCGACGGCGCCGGGCAGATGCTGGCGGAGGGCGTACTGGATGCCTCCGGCAACCGCCCGGACGCCGCGTACGCGATCCACGTGATGTCCGCCGGCCTGCGGAGCGGCGTCTTCGGGACCCGCGGCGGCCCGGCGCTCGCCGCGTCCAACGTCCTGAAGGTGACCGTCAACGGCGAGGGCGGCCACGGCTCGATGCCGCACCGCGCGAAGGACCCCGTGCAGGCCGCCTGCGCCATGGTCACCGCGCTCCAGGCGTGGATCACCCGCACCTTCGACATCTTCGACCCGGTCGTGCTGACGGTGGGCACCTTCCACGCCGGCACCCAGCAGAACGTCATCCCGGACACCGCCACCTTCCACGCGACCGTCCGCAGCTTCTCGCCCGAGGCACAGCGCAAGGTCAGGGAGGGCTCGCCGGAGGTCTGCCGGGGCATCGCGCAGGCGTACGGCGTCGGGGTGGACGCGGAATTCGTCGAGCAGTACCCGGTGACCGTCAATGATCACGCCGAGGCGGACTTCGTGGCGCACACGGTGCGGGAAGCGCTCGGCGAGGAGTTCTACGCGCCGCTGCCGCAGCCGCTGCACGGCTCCGAGGACTTCTCCCGGGTGATCGCCGAGGTACCCGGCGCGATGCTGACGCTGGGCTCCCCGCCGCCCGGCGCCGACCCCGAGACCGCCCCGAACAACCACTCCCCGCTCGCCGTCTTCGACGACGCGGTGCTGGCGGACGGCGCCGCGGTCTACGCGGAGCTGGCGGCCCGCCGCCTCACGAAGGCCGCATAGCGCGCCGTCGCTCTCCTCACACGGCACCCCGCCGTGTGAGGAGAGCAGCGTTCCCCGGTGGAAACGACCGGGATGCGGACGGGTAACAGCCGCGTCGCACGCTGCTGTGCATGACCTCGAAACAGCGCGTGGTGGTGATCGGCGGCGGCATGGCTGCCGCCCGGCTCGCGCGGCAGCTCGACCCCGGCGACAGCCAGGGCGACGCGCGGTACACGGTGACCGTGATCGGCGAGGAGCCGCACGCGCCGTACAACCGCGTGCTGCTCGCCGAGGTACTGGCGGGCCGCTACACCCCCGAGGTGATCGCACTGCCCGCGGTCCCCGAAACCCGCTGGCTCAGCGGCGTACGAGCGGTCCGCGTCGACCGGGACGTCCGGCAGGTGCACTGCGACGACGGCCGCGCCGTCCCGTACGACATCCTCGTCCTGGCCACCGGGTCCAACCCCGTACTGCCCCCGCTGCGCGGCCTCTTCGCGCCCGGCGCCGACGAACTCCCCCGCGGCGTCCATCCGTTCCGCACCCTGGACGACTGCCGGGCGCTCGAAGCCGCCGAGGGCCGCCGCGCGGTCGTCATCGGCGGCGGACTGCTCGGCGTCTCGGCCGCCCGGGCGCTCGCCGAGCGCGGCGCCCAGGTCGTACTGGCCCACCAGGGCGAGCACCTGATGGAGCGCCAGCTCGACGACGCGGCAGGTGACCTGCTCCGCGCCCACCTCCACGACCTCGGCGTCGAGGTGCACACCGAGTGCCGCGTCCGGGGCCTGCGCACCGGCGACGGCGCGGTCCGCGCGGTCGAGCTGGCCGACGGTTACGCGCTCGACGCCGACCTGGTCGTCCTGGCCTGCGGGGTGCGCCCCCGCACCGGCCTCGCCGCGGCCGCCGGGCTCACCGTCCGCCGCGGCATCGTCGTCGACGACGCGCTGCGCACCGACGACCCCCACATCTTCGCGATCGGCGACTGCGCCGAGCACGACGGAGTGACCTACGGGCTGGCCGGACCGGCGCTGGAACAGGCCGACCTGCTGGCGGCGCGGCTGCTCGACGACGCGCCGCGCTCCTACCGCGGTACGCGGGCGCTCACCAGGCTGACCCTGGGCGCGCCGGGCGCCGGTTCCGGCCCCGGATCCGGTCCCGCCGCCGTCCTCGACCTCGCCGCCTTCGGCGAGACCGTCCCCGCCCCCGGCGACGACGTCATCCGCCTCAGCGACGCCACCCGCAGCGCGTACCGCCGGGTCGTCGTCCGCGGCGACCGGCTGGTCGGCGGCATTCTCCTCGGCGATCTCGGCACCGTCGGCGCGCTCGCCCGTACCTGGGAGGGCGACGAACCACTGCCCGCCGCTCCCGTGCTCCACCTGCTCACCAACGATGGAGGCCACTGACCATGACTGCCACTCCCACGATCGTGCTCATCGGCCATGGGATGGTCGGCCAGCGCTTCCTGGAGGCCCTCGCCGACCGGGGTCTGACCGGTGACGCCGCACGCGTCGTCGTCCTGTGCGAGGAGCCCCGCCCGGCGTACGACCGGGTCCAGCTCACCTCGTACTTCTCCGGCCGCAGCCCCGAGGACCTCTCTCTGGTCGAGGCGGACTTCATCGAGCAGCACGGCATCGAACTGCGGCTGGGCGACCCGGCCGAGACCGTCGACCGCGCCACCCGCACGGTGACCGCCCGCTCCGGCTTCACCGTCCAGTACGACCAGCTCGTCCTGGCCACCGGCTCCTACCCCTTCGTCCCGCCGGTCCCCGGCAAGGACAGCAAGGGCTGCTTCGTCTACCGGACGATCGAGGACCTGCTGGAGATCGAGGAGTACGCCAAGAACGTCTCCTCCGGCTCGGTCGTCGGCGGCGGCCTGCTCGGCCTGGAGGCGGCGGGCGCGCTCAAGGGCCTGGGCGTGGACACCCACGTCGTGGAGTTCGCGCCCCGGCTGATGCCCGTCCAGGTCGACGACGGCGGCGGCGAGGCGCTGCGCCGCACCATCGAGGACATGGGCGTCACCGTGCACACCGGCGTCGGCGGCAAGGAGATCACCGCGGGCGAGGACGGCGCGGTGACCGGCATGGAGCTGTCCGACGGCTCGCGCATCGACACCGACATGGTGATCTTCTCCGCGGGTGTCCGGCCGCGCGACCAGCTGGCCCGCGAGTGCGGCCTGGAGGTCGGCGAGCGCGGCGGCATCAAGGTCGACGAGCAGTGCCGTACGACGGCCGACCCGGCGGTCTTCGCGATCGGCGAGTGCGCGCTTGCCGTCGACGGCCGGGTGTACGGCCTGGTCGCGCCCGGTTACGAGATGGCCGAGACCGCCGCGTCCGCCATCGCGGCGCAGGAGACCAACGGCTTCACCGGCGCCGACACCTCCACCAAGCTCAAGCTGCTCGGCGTGGACGTGGCGTCCTTCGGCGACGCGCACGGCACCGCCGAGGGCTGCCTGGACGTGGTGTACGCCGACTCCCGTTCCGGCGTCTACAAGAAGCTGGTCATCGGGCAGGACGGCACGCTGCTGGGCGGCGTACTGGTCGGCGACGCCGAGGCGTACGGCACGCTGCGCCCGCTCACCGGCAGCGTCCCGCCCGTCTCCCCCGAGCAGCTGGTCCTCCCCGCCGGCACCGGCGGCCCGGTCTCGATCGGCCCCTCCGCGCTCCCCGACGAGGCGGTCATCTGCAACTGCCACAACGTCACCAAGGGCACCATCCGCGCCGCCGTCACCGAGCACTCCTGCGGCACGGTCCCCGAGGTCAAGAAGTGCACCAAGGCCGGCACCGGCTGCGGCTCCTGCGTGAAGGCGCTGACCACCCTGGTCAACGACGAGCTGGAGCTCAACGGCGTCACCGTCGACAAGGGCCTGTGCGGCTGCTTCCCGCACACCCGCGCCGAGCTGTACGAGATCGTCCGCACCCTGCGCCTCACCTCGTACGAGGAGCTGCTCGCCTCGCACGGCCGGGACGGCGCGAAGGACGGCGACGGCTGCGAGGTCTGCAAGCCGGCCGTCGGCTCGATCATCGCCTCGCTCGCGCCCACCCTCGGGGCCAGTGGTTACGTCCTGGACGGCGAGCAGGCGGCGCTGCAGGACACCAACGACCACTTCCTCGCCAACCTCCAGCGCAACGGCTCGTACTCGATCGTGCCGCGCATCCCCGGCGGCGAGATCACCCCCGAGAAGCTGATCGTCATCGGCGAGGTGGCGCGGGACTTCGGGCTGTACACGAAGATCACGGGCGGCCAGCGGATCGACATGTTCGGCGCGCGGGTGGACCAACTCCCCCGGATCTGGGCCCGGTTGGTCGACGCCGGCTTCGAGTCCGGCCACGCGTACGGCAAGGCGCTGCGCACGGTGAAGTCCTGCGTCGGGCAGACCTGGTGCCGGTACGGCGTCCAGGACTCCGTCCGCATGGCCATCGACCTGGAGCTGCGCTACCGGGGCCTGCGCTCCCCGCACAAGCTCAAGTCCGCGGTCTCCGGCTGCGCCCGCGAGTGCGCCGAGGCCCGCGGCAAGGACTTCGGCGTCATCGCGACCTCGAACGGCTGGAACCTGTACGTCGGTGGCAACGGCGGCGCCGACCCGCGCCACGCCGACCTGCTCGCCCAGGACCTGTCCGACGCCGAGCTGATCCGCCTCATCGACCGCTTCCTGATGTTCTACATCCGCACCGCCGACCGCCTGGAGCGCACCTCCGCCTGGCTGGAGCGCATCGACGGCGGCCTGGACCACGTCCGTGACGTCGTCGTCCACGACTCCCTCGGCCTCTGTGACGAGCTGGAGGCCCTGATGGCCGACCACGTCACCCACTACCGCGACGAATGGGCCGAGACCCTCGACGACCCCGAGCGCCTCGCCCGCTTCGTCTCCTTCGTCAACGCGCCGGACGCGCCCGACCCGTCCGTCCGCTTCGTCCCCGAGCGGGACCAGATGAAGCCGGACCTGGACCTGCTGGCCGGCCCCACGCTCCCCGTACGCACCCTGGAAGGGACTGTCGCCCGATGACCGAGACCCTCGAACGCCCGCTGACGACCGGCACGATCGAACTGCGCACCGACCGCGGCTGGCTCACCGTCTGCGCCCCCTCCGGGCTCGTCCCCGGGCGCGGCGTGGCCGTGCTGCTGCCCGACGGCGGCCAGGCCGCGGTCTTCCTGGACCGCGCGGGCCGTCCGTACGCGATCGGCAACCGCGACCCGTTCACCGGCGCCTGCGTCCTCTCCCGCGGCCTCACCGGCTCCGCCGACGGCCGCCCGTACGTGGCCTCCCCGCTCCTGAAGCAGCGCTTCGACCTGGAGACGGGCGCCTGCCTGGACGACCCGGCGGTCTCGGTCCCGGTGTACGAGACGCGCGTGGCCCCGGAGGCCGCCGCGGCCGCCTGATCCCCGGCCCCGAGCCGGTCCGAGACCGACCGCCCCGCCCCGCGCCGCCCTGCCCTGCCAGGTGCGGGGCGGGGCGGTCGCATACGCGGCGGGCGTGCCGGAGGCCCCTCGTCCGGCCCACGGGACGTACGTCGTACGCTGGCCCCGGCCGAGGAGCACCGTCGAGCAACGCGCACCGAGGAGTCCAGAATGGCCCGCCGCTGGAACACGTCCCACATTCCCGACCTCACCGGCAAGCAGGCCGTCGTCACCGGGGCCAACAGCGGCCTCGGCTACGTCACGGCCCGCGAGCTCGCCCGCCGCGGCGCCAGGGTGATCCTCGCCTGCCGCGACAAGGACCGCGGCGCCGCGGCCGTCGCCCAGCTGCACGCCGAGGTCCCCGCTTCCGACGTCGAATTCCGCCCCCTCGACCTCGCCGACCTGGCCTCCGTACGCGCCTTCGCCACCGACCTGGCCCCGGCCCGCCTCGACCTGCTCATCAACAACGCCGGCGTGATGGCCCTCCCCCACCGCCGCACCGCCGACGGCTTCGAGATGCAGTTCGGCACCAACCACCTCGGCCACTTCGCGCTGACCGGCCTGCTCCTGCCCGCGCTGCTCGCCACCCCCGGCGCCCGCGTCGTCACGGTTTCCAGCGGCCTTCACACGCTCGCCGATGTCGACCTCGCCGACCTCAACTACGAGCACGGCCGCTACCGCCGCTGGATCGCCTACGGCCGCTCCAAGTCGGCCAACCTGCTCTTCACGCACGAGCTGGCCGACCGTCTCGCCCGCGCGGGCGCAGATGTACTCGCCGTGGCGGCGCACCCCGGCTACGCCGCCACCAACCTCCAGACCGCGGGCGTCCGCATGGAGGGCCGCACCCGCGCCGAGCGCGTCGTCGCCCTCGGCAACCGCGTCCTCGCCCAGCCCGCCGAGACCGGCGCGCTCCCGGCCCTGTGCGCGGCCACGGCCCCGCACATGAAGCCGGACGCGTTCATCGGCCCGCAGGGCGGCCTCCGCGGCGCCCCCGCGCCGTCCTTCCGCGCCCCGTGGACGCAGGACGACACCACGTCGGACGCCCTGTGGACGGCCTCGGAACAACTGACAGGCGTGACCTACGACTTCACTGCGGCGGCGCGGGCCTGACGTTCTGGTTCACGTGGAAGAAGTTGTCCGGGTCGTACGTCCGCTTCACGCGCGCGAGCCGGTCGTAGTGGTCGCCGTAGGTGGCCCGGACCCGGTCCTCCCCTTCTCCCTCGCCGAGGAAGTTCACATAGCCGCCGCCCATCGAGTACGGGCGCAGTGCCTCCCAGTACCCGACGCACCACTCCTTGATCGTCTGCGCGTTGGCCGGGTCGGGGTCGATGGCGGCGAAAACCCCGGACCAGAGGGCGTCCCGGTAGTTCCACGCAGTCTCGTCCTTCCCGACCCGGTGCGCGGCCCCGTCGACCGGATACAGGTGCATGGTCGACAGTCCGTCCGGCAGCCCCTGCGTGTACGTGAGGTGCGCGTCCAGCGCGGCATCCGGAATGCGGTCGAAGAAGTGCCCGCGCCAGTACCACTGCAGTCCGGGCGGCAACAGCGGGTCGAACATGGACTGCAGCTCCGGATACGGCATGGGCTCCGCGAAATGGAAGGCAGGCTTTCCGGGTTCCTGGACGGCGGCGAGCGCCTCGCCCAACCGCTCCGTTTCACCCGTCCAGCACCACACCACCCCGCACATCTTCCGCCCGTGGATTTCCTCGGGGAACGGCGGCCCCGGCGGCACATTCAGCGCCGCGAAGAAGCCGTACAGATCCTCGCCCTGCCGCGGCAGGAATTCCCGGTACCAGGCCAGTACTTCACGCGTACGCTCGGCCGGCCACACCGTGATTCCGACGCCTACCGTGCTCACCGGATGCAGCCGGTAGGTGAAGGAGGTCACCACACCGAAATTTCCGCCCCCGCCGCGCAACGCCCAGAAAAGATCAGGGTGATTCTCCTGGTCCACGGTGACGAAGCTGCCGTCGGCCAGTACGACATCCGCGGCCAGCAGATTGTCCACGGTCAGGCCGTACTTCCGTGTGAGGTACCCGTGCCCGCCCCCGAGCGTCAGCCCGCCCAGGCCCGTGCACGACACGGTGCCGGAGGGCACGGCGAGGCCGAAGGCGTGTGTGGCGTGGTCGAGGTCGGACTGCAGGCTCCCGCCCCCGACCTGCGCGGTCCGCGCGCCGGGGTCGACCCGCACCCACCGCATCGGCGACAGGTCGACGGTGACGCCGCCGTCCTGGACGCCGAGTCCGGGCCCGCTGTGTCCCCCGCCGCGCACGGCGAGTTCGAGCCCCTTCTCGCGAGCGGTCCGCACCGCGCTCATGACGTCCGCGGCGTCCGAGCACCGGACCATCGCATCGGGACGCCTGTCGATCATCCCGTTGTACACCTTGCGGGCCTCGTCGTATCCGGAATCCTCCGGACCGATAACAGGCCCCCGCACCGATTCCCTCAGTGCTTCCAGAGTTTCCGCGTTCATGGCGTCAGCTTCCCGCCGCAGGCGCACTCCGGCAATGCCCGTTCACCGGCAATTCCAGCTCGGCCACGAGGGTTTTACCGAAGGGGCTGCGGGGGCGAATGTTCCAGCGGTCGGCAAGAGTCGATAGGGGATGCCCCATTCGACGAGCCGCCGCTCGGCTCCAAGGACGTGAAGGGGCCGCACTTGACCGTCGGCGCCCGTACGTGGTCGGAATTCTTCGCGTACGCGGCTACTTGAGGGCTCCGCGCGTCAGGCCCAGCTCGCGGGCCAACGCCTCCTCCGCCCACTCCAGCATCGACGCGCGGGAGAGCGGGCCTTCGTAGGACGTCATCTGGACGGCCAGACCGTCCAGGAGCGCCGTGAGGCGCCACGCCGATGCCGTGGGGTCGGGGCAGTCGAATTCGCCCGCCGCCGCGCCCTCGGCCATGACATCCGCGAGGGCCTTCTTCCACTGCTGGTCCAGGCCCCCGGCCGTCTCCCGCAGGACCGGATCGCGGAGGGCCGCCGCCCACCCCTCGATCCACAGCCGCCACCCCTTCGCCTGCCCGGTGGGCGCATACCACCGCACCGCCGCGCGCAGCCGCCGCACCGCGGTCGTGCGGCGGCCGAGGAGACGCCGGAGGTGGGTGAGATCGGCCTCCGCGGCGTGCGCGAACGCCGCCGCGACAAGCTTCTCCTTGGTCGAGAAGTGGTACAGGACGAGCGCGTTGGAGACGCCCAGCGCCGAGGCCACGTCGGAGACGCGGACCGCCGCGACACCACGGGCCTCGATCTGCTCAATCGCGGCGCGCAGCAGCTCTTCGCGCCGCTCCGCCACGTTCAACCGGACTCTTGCCACGCCGTCAGCCTACAGGCGGCGGCGTGCGAGAACCCTTGACACCGCCCGGCTGCGGGGCCACAGTCCCTTCCCATTACTGACTGTGCGTTCAGTTAGTTGGAGCGTTCCGCTTCGTCATCCCGCCCGCGTCGTCGCAGGGAGTCCGCCGTGAGAGACACAGAGACGCCACCGCTGTCCGCTCCACAGGGCCGCAAAGGCCCCGACGCACCCGACCTCTCCGAGGGCTGGGGCGAGCAGCGCGGCCGGCTGCGGAAGGATCTGCGGCGGCTGGACGTGCTGTTCTTCCTGATCTGCACGCTGGTCGGGCTCGACACGATCGGCTCGGTCGCGGCGCAGGGCCCGCAGGGGCTGACCTGGATGGCGATCCTCGCCCTCGCCTTCTTCCTGCCGTACGGGCTGCTGGTGGCCGAGCTGGGATCGGCGTTCCCCGTACAGGGCGGCCCGTACGTCTGGACCCGGCTCGCCTTCGGGCGCCTGACGGCCGGCCTCAACCAGATCCTGTACTGGATCTCCAATCCGGTCTGGGTCGGCGGCAGCCTCTGCATCATCGCGCTGACGACGTGGGAGGAGTTCTTCACGCCGCTGCCGGGCGTGTGGAAGTACGCGGCCGGGCTGATCTTCATCTGGGGCGGCGCGCTCGCCGTCGTGCAGGCCGTACGGTTCGGCAAGTGGGTCCCGATCGCGGGGGCCGTCGCGCGCATCGTGCTGCTCGGCTTCTTCCTGATCTCCGTGGTCGTCTTCGCATTCGAGCACGGGGTGCACGCACTGCCCGCGAGTGAATTCGCCCCGACGTACGCGGGATTCATCGCACTCGTCCCCGTGCTGATTTTCAACTACGTGGGATTCGAGCTGCCGAGTTCGGCGGCCGAGGAGATGACCAACCCGCGCCGGGACATTCCGCTCTCGATCCTGCGCTCGGGCCTGGCCTCGATCGTCCTGTACGGCGGCCCCATCCTGGGAATCCTGTTCGTTCTCCCCGCAAAGGAGATCGGCAGCCTCGGGGGCTTCATCGACGCGTGCAAGGCCGTATTCACGGTGTACGGGGGCCATATCGCCGCCGACGGCACCGTCACGCTGAGCGGGGCGGGCTCCATCTTCGGCGGGATCGCGGCGGCCGGGCTCATCATCGGGCTGCTGACCAGCGGCGTGACGTGGGCGATGGGTGCGCACCGGGCACAGGCGGTGGCCTGCGCGGACGGCGTGGGACCGGCCTGGCTCGGCAGAATCGACGAAAAGCGCGGCACCCCGATCCGGGTGAATCTGCTGTCGGCGGTTCTCGCTTCCCTCCTCTTCGTCCTCGCCCTGAACCTCACCGAAGGCGACGGCGAGAAATACTTCGCGGCGGGCCTGGGCCTGACCATCTCCACCACATTCATCTCGTACGTCATCACTTTCCCGAGCCTGCTGGTACTCCGCCGCAAGTACCCGGACACGGTGCGGCCTTACGCCGTACCGGGCGGCCGCGTCGGCGCATGGGTGGTCACCACACTGGCAACGGGCCTCGTCGCCTTCACGGTCGTGGTCCTGATCTGGCCCGGCTTCGGAGTCGGCTGGTTCGGCACGGCGGGGGACGCGGCCGACTCCCTGCCCCCGTCGTTCGCGGGCCAGCGGCTCGCCTACACGCTCAGCCAGGTACTGCCCCTGGCCCTGTTCCTGGTCATCGGCTTGGTGTTCTACGCGCTGGGCACGAAGACGCGGCGCGCGAAGGGGTGACCTCAGCGCCGGAGGGGCCGTCCGCGGTGTGCGGGCGGCCCCTCCGGTGGTTGCGGGTTTCCGGTGGTCGTGAATTCAGCTCAGTACGGCGGCGGCGTCCAGGGCCACCGCGCCGCCCGGGTGGACGAGGAGCGGGTTGATCTCGATGTCGGTGAGTTCCGGGTGTTCCGCGGCGGCGTGGGCGAGGGCGCAGAGGGCGGCCGACGCGGCGTCGAGGTCGACGGCGGGGGCGCCTCGCCAGCCGGTGAGCAGCGGGGCGTGGCGCAGGGAGAGCAGCAGGTCGCGGGCGTGGTTGGGGGTGAGCGGGGCCGGCGCGAGTGCGGTGTCGGCGAGGAGTTCGGCGCGTACGCCGCCGATGCCGGCCATGAGGACCGGGCCGAAGGCGGGGTCGCGCCGTACACCGGCGATCAGTTCGACCGCGTACGGAGGTGTGGCCATGGCCTCGACGGCATACCGGGTCGCGCCGGTGGCCGCGCGCATGCGGGCGAAGGCGGTACGGAGCGCGGGCTCGTCGGCGAGGCCGAGTGCCACTCCGCCGGCCTCCGTCTTGTGGGCCAGCCCCATCGCCTTCAGGACGAGCGGGAAGCCGACGCGGTGCGCGGCCGCCGCGGCCTCGTCGGCGGTGCGGACGAACTCGGCGGCGGGGAACGTCAGTCCGTACGCGCAGAGCAGGTCGCGGGTGGTCCGGTAGTCGCCGTCAGGGACGCGGTACAGGGCCGGAGGCGGGGTGGGCAGGGGTGGCCTGAGGCGTGCCGTACGGAGGCGGGCCAGGCCGGAAAGGGCGGCGGCGGCCTGCTCGATGCGTTCGTAGACCGGGACGCCGTGCTCCCGCAGGACGGCGAGGGCCGGAGTGTCGCGGGCCATGGTGTGGACGAGGAGCGGGCGGCCGGAGGACGCGGCCGCGTCGGCGAGCTCGTGGGCCACCTCCGTCTCGCGCGCGGCCTGCGCCGGATTGCCGGTCGCGTAGTCGCCGAAGTAGCCGGTGAGGACCACAGCATCGGCTTCACCGCAGGTCAGCAGCGTACGAGCGAGGCGCGCGTAGCTACCGAGGTCGGCCTCGCCGGCGCCCGCGAGGTCGACGGGGTTACCGGAGGCGGCGTTGGGCGGGAGGTGGGCCGCGACGGCTTCGGCGGTGGCGGCGGAGAACGCCGGCACGTCCAGACCGCGGGCAGCACAGGCATCCGCGGCAAGGGCCCCCTGCCCCCCACTGTCGGCGAGAACAGCGACACGGGGGCGGGCTTTTAGGGGCGCGGGGAACTGCGCGAGCGGCCACGACGGTGGGGAAGCCGCCGGCGGAGGAGCAGGGGCTGCCCCTGCGGCGCGCCCGCGCGTAGCCAGCAGGCACACCGCCGTGTCGACCACCTCGCCCGCTGTGTCCAACAGCAGCGCACCGCCGTCCCGGCAGACGGCGGCGACCGTGGCGCGGGCGCTGACAAGCGCACCCGTGTGGGAGGCCGCAGCGCGGCCCGACGCGGTGCTACCGCCCACGGTCAGCAGCAGGACCGGTTTGCCCGCCGCGTGCGCCGCGGCCAGCGCCCGGGCCAGCCGCCGCCCGTCGCGAAAGTCCTCGACGTACGCGGCGATCACGCGCGTCGGCTCATGGCGCACCAGCGCCAACAGCGCGTCCGTGGCGTCGATGTCCCGCTGGTTGCCGAGCGAGACGAAGCGCGAGAAGCCCTGCCCGGCGCGGGCCAGCAGGCGGCCGATCTCCAGCGCGAGATTGCCGCTCTGGGAGACCAGGCCGACCTGCCCGGCCGGGAAGTCGCCCCAGCTCAGGCGGAGGTCGCTGGTGGTGTCGACGACGCCCATGCAGTTCGGGCCGAGCAGCCGGGCGCCGTGCGCGGTGACCTCGGACGCCAGCGCCCGTTCCGCGGCGGCGCCCGTGCCGCCGGAGGTGATGACGGTGAAGCAGCGGGCGCCGGCCGCCAGGCCCTCGGCGACCACCGCCCGCACCTGGTGCGGCGGCACGGCCACCACCACCTGCTCCGGTGCGCTCGGCAGGGCGGCGAGGTCCGGCAGGAAGGGCACGCCGTCCAGCGCGCCGCCGCGCCGGTTGACCAGATGCACCGCCCGGCGCCCGCGCCCCGCGAGCGCCCCGGCAGCGAGCCAGTACCCCCACTTCTCCGGATTGGCCGAGGCCCCGACCACGGCCACGGAACGGGGATCGAAGAGCGAGCCCAGAGGCTCGCCCTCCGGGGCCGTCGGGGCCGAGCCCAGCGGCTCGCCCTCGGGGACCGTCGGGTCGGCCCTGCCCGGCTCCCCGGCCGTCCGGCCGCCCGTCATCGGTACCACCCGAACCGCTCCGCGATCACCGGCAGCCGGTCCGCCACGATGCCGTGCGCGGCGGCGCGCGGCGTGCAGCCGACCGCCTCGGCGCGCGCCAGCATCTGGTCGATCAGGGCCCGCATCGACCGCCGTGTGTACGCGAACGCCTCGTCCGCGTCGGCACCGATGTCCCCGAAGAGCGTCCACCACCACCAGGCGTTCGTACCGGAGTTGACGACGACGTCCGGCAGCACCGTCACCCCGCGGGCGGTGAGCAGCGCCTCGGCCTCCTCCCGTACCGGCATGTTCGCCGCCTCGACCACCCAACGCGCGGCGATGCCGGCCTGGTTCCCGGCGTCGATGGCGTACGAGACGGCCGCCGGTACAAGGATCTCCGCCTCCGCCGACAGCCAGGCGTCACCCGGCAGTTCGCGGTCTCCGGGGCGCAGCGCCGCGCGGTCCACCGTGCCGTGCGCGTCGCGCGCGGCGAGCAGCGCCTCGACGTCCAGCCCGTCCGGGTTGGCCATGGTTCCCTTGACGTCGGCGACCGCGACGACGCGCAGCCCGGCGCGGGCGAGGAAGCGCGCGGTCGCGCCGCCCATGGTGCCCAGCCCCTGCACGGCGACCCGGGTGCCCGCATACGGGACGCCCGCCCTGTCCAGCGCCGCGAGCGCGGCCTCCGCGACGCCGCAGCCGCCCACCAGTTCGTCCAGCCCGATGCCGTCCACGTCGATGGCGAAGGCGTCGGCGAGCCGCTGCCGGGCGGCCGTCTCGTCGTCCAGCAGCGGGTACACCGCCTGGATGGAGGAGACCAGCCCGGCCTCGTCCGCCGCCTTGTCGACCAGGTCCTGCGTCAGCCCCAGGTCCTCGCCGGTCGTCCAGAAGTGCTCGATGTACGGGCGCATGGCGCGCAGGTAGCGCACGAGCACGCCGTACGCCTCCGGCGCGCGCGGGTCGCAGTCGATGCCGCCCTTCGCGCCGCCGAGCGGGATGTGCCGGCCCTCCGGGTTGTAGTGCAGCGCCTCCTTCATGGTCATGCCGCGGGCGAGCCCGGTCACCTCGTCGAGGGTGCAGCCGGCCCGCATCCGCAGGCCGCCGCTGGAGACGCCGCGCACGAGCCGGTCGATGACCAGGTGACCCTGGTGACCGGTCTCGTGATCGGTCCAGGTGAGGGACGTCAGGGGGGCGGACCGGTTCATCGGGCGGGCTCCTCGGGGACGGTGATGACGGTGGGGCCGGGGGTGGCGAGTGCCTTGCCGAGGGCGTCGGCGAGCTCCTCGGGGGTGGTCGCCCGTGCGCCGTGGCCGCCGTACGCACGGGCCAGCGCGGCCAGGTCGGTGGGCGGCAGATCGACGGCGACCTGCCGGTCGCCCCGCGCCACCATCTCGTCGCGGATCTCGCCGTACCCCCCGTTGTCGAACACGACCACAGGGAGCGGCAGTCGGGTCTGTACGGCGGTGGCCAGCTCCTGTACGGAGAACTGCAGCCCGCCGTCGCCGCTGAGCGCGACCACCTGCCGCCCCGGGTCCGCGGCCTTGGCTCCGATGGCGGCGGGCAGCGCGTACCCGAGGGTGCCGAAGCCGGTCGGGTGCAGAAAGCGGCCCTCGGGGCCGAGCGGGAGGTGCGGGATCGCGCCGTAGTAGCAGCACTGGGCGCTGTCGGAGGTGAGCACGGCGTCCGGGTCCAGTACCTCGCGGAGCACCCGGAGGTACGGCAGCCAGCGCGCGTCCCGCTCGGCCGTCTCCGCGTCCCGCTCGGCACGAAGCGCGGCGGCCGTACGTGCGGCCGCACTCGTGTCCCGCTCGCTCCCCGCCTCCCCGATCGGCGCCCGTACCTTCTCGATCAGTGCCCGCAGCGTCTCCCGCGCCTCCCCCACCAGCGCGATGTCGGCCGGGAGCACCCCGTACATCTGGGCCGGGTCGATGTCCGCGCGGATCAGCGGGCCGCCCAGGGCGAGCGGCTCGGCCGTCCATACGTCCGACTCGGCGAGCTCCGTGCCGACCGCAAGCACCGCGTCGCAGTCCGCCGCCAGCCGGCGCTGCACCACCGGGCTCTGCAGCGAGACGCCCAGAGAGAGGGGGTGGGTCTCGGGGACGATGCCCTTGCCGTTGGCGGTGGTCACCACGAGGGCCCCCAACTGCTCTGCCAACGCTCGGCATTCGGGGGCAGCGGCCCGGGCTCCGCCCCCGAGGACGAGAGCGGGACGGCGGGCCGTACGCAGCACCTCCGCGGCTTCGGCCACCGGGCCGGCATCGGCGCCCACCGTCACGCAGGGCGGCGCGAGCCGTACCGGGCCGGGTGCCTCCGTCGCCGTCAGCAGGTCCAGCGGCACCTCGATGTGCACCGGGCGCGGCCGCCCCGTACGGAAGAGCGTGAACGCGCGGGCGACCGCCGCGCCGATCTCCGCCACCGTCGACACCCGGTGGCTGACCGCCGCGACCGCCCGCAGCGCGTCCGTCTGGCTGCGCATCTCGTGCAGCAGCCCGGTGGACTGCCGCGGGTGGCGCAGCGGCATCCCGGGCGAGACGACGAGCAGCGGGACGCTGTCGGAGTACGCCTGGCCGACCGCCGCCGCGATGTTCAGGAGGGCGGGGCCGGTGGTGGTGAGCGCGACGCCGGGGCGGCCGGTGACGCGTGCGTACGCGTCGGCGGCGTAGCCCGCGCCCTGCTCATGGCGGGGGTTGAGGTGCGCGATGCCGTACGCGTCGAGGTGCCGGTAGATCTCCAGGTTGTGCGTGCCGGGGATGCCGAACGCCTGCGTGACGCCGTGCGCGGCCAGCGCACGCACGACGGCCCGGCCGCCCGTCATGGCCGCCGTCATCACATCCCCCGCGCGATGACGAGCCGCATGATGTCCGAGGTGCCTTCCTCGATCTCCTCCAGCTTGGCGTCGCGCATCCACTGCTCGACCGGGTACTCGCGCGAGTAGCCCCAGCCGCCGAGCGTCTGGACCGCGGCCCAGGTGCAGTACGCGGCGGTCTCCGAGGCGGTGAGCTTGGCCATCGCGGCCTCGGTGGTCGCGTCCAGCCCGGCGTCCAGCCGCTTGGCCGCGCGCCAGGTCATCAGCCGGGCCTGCTCGACCCGGGTCCGCATGTCCGCGAGGCGGAAGGCGACGGCCTGGTGCTCGATGATCGGCTTGCCGAACTGCTGCCGGGTGGTGGCGTAGTCGCGGGCGTACTCGTAGGCGGCGCGCGCGATACCGGTCGCGGCCGCGCCGAGGATCGCGCGCGAGATGTCGAACGTCCGCATGAGGCCGTGGAAGCCCTGGCCCTCGTCGCCGAGCCGGTTCTCGTCCGGTACGAACGCGTCGCGGAAGAAGATCTCGCGGCAGACGATCGCGCGCTGCCCCATCTTGCGCATGGGCGCGCCGAATTCGACGCCCTCGGTGTCCTTGCGCAGCAGGAACGCGGTGACGCCGCGGGCGCGCAGCGCGGGGTCGGTCTTGGCGAAGACGACGTACAGGTCGGCCTCGCCGGCGTTCGAGATCCACGCCTTCTGGCCGTTGATCCGGTAGCCGCCGGAAGTGCGGGTCGCGGTGGTGGTGATCGAGGCGGCGTCGGAGCCGGCGCCGGGCTCGGTGGTGGCCAGGGCGGTCATGGGGGTGTCGGGGCCGGTGAGCGGGGTGAGCCAGGTCCGCTGCTGCTCCTTGGTGCCGAGCTCCAGCACCGGGTCGGCGAAGAAGCCGTTGGAGCAGAGGAGGTTGCCGATGCCGAGGTCGCCCGCGCACAGCTCCTCCTGCACGAGCGCCTGGGTGGAGACGTCGGTGAAGCCGCCGCCCCCGTACTCGGCCGGGAGCATGAAGCCGGTGATGCCGACCTCGGCGGCCTTGCGCCACAGATCCCAGGGGGTCCTGGTGTCGGCCTCGTCCACGTCGCGGGCGCGCGGCCGGATCTCGTCGCGGGCGAACGCGCGGGTGAGGTCGATGATGTCCCGCTGCTCGGGGGTCAGCGGGACCAGCTCGGTGGGCAGCTCTGACATGGGCTCTCCCTCTGCGGCAACGGCACGCTTACTGAATCGTGAGTCAGTATTTGGAGCGGGAGCCGGGCATGTCAATGAGCCCGCCGACTGAATCGTCGGTCAGCGGGCTGGGTACAGGAGAGCGGTGTGCGGCGTCAGCCGTGACGGCCGGGGCGCCCGTACTCAGCCGTGGCGGCCGAGGCGCTGGTCCAGTGCGCGGTCGGCGCGGTCCAGCGCTTCCGCGGTGTCCCGGCGGGCGGCGGCCGCGTCGGGCAGGCCGAGCGCGGCGGCGATCTCTTCCCAGTCATGCCCGGAGGAGAGCAGCGCGCGCACGGCGGCACCGAGCGCGGAATCGGCGGCGGCCCGCACCCGGCCGATCTCGGCGAGGGTGGCCAGCAGGTCGGGAGCCGTGCGCGCGGCGGCGCTGTGCTGCTGGGCGAGGCCCAGCGACTGGTCGGTGGTGACCCACCAGTCGCCGGCGGTGGCGGCGGGGAGTTCCGGTGTCAGGGTCATGCGATCAGGGTAGCGAGGCAGGACCACACACCGGGCCACTTGGTCCACTGAGCGGACCAACACCATTCCCTTTAGAACGTGCCCGCTTCTGCCATGTTCTTCAGCGTGTGTTCCAGCGTGCCGCCGAGGGCCGACTTGGTGACCCGGGCCTGCGGAGTGTCCACGTAAATGGAGTTCATGTGGAGGCCGGCGTCGTTGCGGTGGAACCAGAAACAGATGCCGTTGCTGCGCGAGGCCCACAGGTGCTTCCTGGCGTTCCGCGCGGCGTGGTGTTCCGCACCCGGCGCCTTGCGGAAATCCAGGTACGAGAAGAAGTTCACGGCATACGGCCAGTAGCGGAGCGCGGTGTACTCGCGCGGCGCGAGGAGCCGCCATGCCTGTACGAACGGTACGTCGGCATGGCGCTGCATTTCGGCGAAGGCGTCCCGCACACCGGCCATCACCTCCGCGAACTCCGCGCCCTCCGGCACCGGGAATTCCATCGGCATGGTGTTGATGAACCAGCCCATGGTGTGCGCATAGGCGCCCCGGCCGCGTTCGTTGACCGGCATGAGGCCCCGGTAGACCGACGGCCCGCCCTCCTTCCGGAGCGACACCCCGACCGCGGCCAGCAGCCCCATGAACAGCCGCCCGTCGACGGCCCGGCACTGGTCGTCCAGCGCCGCGGCCCCGTCCGCCGGCAGAAGCGTTTCCGTTTCGTTGACCGTGGGATACAGGCAGCCCGGCTCGACGCCGAGGTCGAGCGGGAACGGCGGGAAGAAGTTCCCGCCCCGCGCCATGAACCCCTTCCAGTGGTCCAGCCGCTCGTCCTCCGCGGCCATGGTCCCGTTGCGGCCGCGCTGCTCGCGGCTGAAGTCCACGTAGCTGCCGACCTCGGAGAAGTCGGGCTCCTCGCCGCCGGCGTAGGCCGCGTACGCGTCGGCGATGTCGTGCACCGCGATCGGCGTCGACAGCCCGTCGGTCACCAGGTGGTCGCAGGCGAAGTACACCGTGGTGGAGTCGTCCCTGACCACCGCGCCCATGATGATCAGCGGCCAGGACAGCGTGTCGACCCGCTGGAAGAACTCGTGCAGATACGTGCGGATTCCGGCGGTGGAGCCGACCGGCCCCACGTCGACCGTTTTGAGTTCGATGTCCTCCGGCGCCAGCGCGTCGCAGGACAAGTCACCGGCGAGCTGCTGGAATGTGCAGCGCAACACCTCGTGCCGGCGCACGAAATGCAGCAGTGCGGCTTCCAGCGCGTCCCGGTCCAGCGGCCCGGAGATCTCGAACGACCCGGCCACGTAAGCCGATACGGAATCGTCCGTGCTGCGCGAGTCCTGGGCGACCGCGAAATGTTTCGCCTGGTTGTACGTGGTGGTCTCGTGCGGCGGGTCGGATTCGGCCGAGCCGTGCATTCTCGTTTCCACCACCGACCACTCAAAGACGTGTCCCGGGGCGATCTCCACATCTTCGATGGGTACCTGAAGCACTATGGCTCTTTTCGTTGCCTGTCAGTTGCCATGCCGCTCGCGCGGCCGGGGCGGGCGGCATTGGCGGCCACGACCCGGACCCGCTCCTTCACCCAACGAGCCGGAATGCCGACAGAAACGGGGGCCATGACAAGCGCCCGGACGAGGGCCGCCCGAACAAGGGATCCAAAAAGGGCCCTTCAGGCTCAGCCCTCGACGCGCTCCACCTTGTCGATGAGCAGGGCGTATGCCAGCAGGCCGACCAGGACGACGATCGCGATGTAGCCGAGCGCCCAGGCGAACGAGCCGGTGCGGTCCACGATCACGCCGATGACCAGCGGCGTCAGCACACCACCCGCGTTCGCGGCGAAGCTGAAGACGCCGCCGCCGGTGCCGGTGAGCCGGCGCGGCACCGCGTCGGAGAAGAGCGCCCAGCTGTTCTGCATCAGGCCCTGCGCGAAGAACGCGATGGACATGAACGTGATCACCAGCGGTACGGAGTTGGTGAAGTTCGCACAGACGATGACCGAGGCAAGTACGAAACCGATCATCACGGGGGCCTTGCGAGCGAACGTACGAGAGAACCGCCCGGAGTTCAGCATCCGGTCGGACCACGCGCCGCCCGCCATCGTGCCGACCAGTGCCGCGAGGTACGGCGCCGAGGCCCAGAAACCGGCCTTGATGATCCCCATCTGCTTCTCCTCGACCAGGTAGCTGGGGAACCAGGTGAGGAAGAAGAAGAGGACCGAGGCGCTGGCGAACTGGCCGATGTACATGCCCCACAGCCGCCGGTTGCTCAGCAGGACCCGCAGGTCGGCCCAGACGCTGGTGTCCAGCACCGCCGCCTGCTCCTTGGCCGCGGCGATCTCCTCGGCGGACTCCAGTTCGTCCGCCTGCCGGATGTGCGCCAGCTCCGCCGCGCTCACCTTCGGGCTGTGCTCGGGGCGGTCGTAGACCCTGGCGAACCATACGACGGAGAAGAGCAGGCCGACGGCGCCGGTGATCACGAAGACCGAGCGCCAGCCGAAGTGCACGGTGAGCAGGGAGAGCACCGGCGCGGCGACGGCCAGGCCGATGTACTCGCCGGAGGTGTACGTGGCGGTGGCGCGGCCGCGCTCCCGGCCCGGGAACCAGTTCACGACCAGGCGGTTGTTGGACGGGAAGGCGGGCGCTTCGAAGGCACCGAGCGCGACGCGGATGCCGACCAGCGGGACGAAGCTGCGCGCCGTCGCGACCACGACGGTCGCCAGCGACCAGCCCACCAGCGCGTACCCGAAGGCGAGCTTGGCGCCGATCCGGTCGATGAGCCGGCCCGCGGGCACCTGGAGGAGCAGGTACGCCCAGCCGAAGGAGGAGAGCAGCAGGCCCTGCTGGGTGCCGGAGAGGTGCAGCTCGTCCTTGATGTGCGGGAGCGCGACCGAGAGGTTCGTACGGTCGAGGTAGTTGATCGCCGTGATGACGAAGAGACAGGCGAGCAGCCCGTACCGGGCGCGGCTGAGCGCGGGGCGGGCGGTTTCCGGTACGACGGGTGGTGCGGGGCGCATCGTCGCGCTCATGCGAGGACTCCTTCGTCCGATCCGCGGTGCGGACCGGGGTCCGCGGCGGGATCTGGTCCGCTGTACGGACCACTCGGTCCGGGCTGCGGTGACGATAGAACGTGTGCTGACTATCTACAAGAGGTTGCCGGCGAGTAACCGGAGGACTGCGTGACCTCTGGTCCGCACAGTGGACCGGGATCCATACTGGGCGCCATGAGCGAGAGCGAGAGCGGCGGCATGCGGACGGTTCAGCGGGCCATCGACATCCTGGGACTCTTCGGCGAGGAACGCCCGGCGCTGACCCTCCGGGAGATCGTCGCGGGCAGCGGGCTGCCCAAGACCACCGCGCTCCGCCTGCTGCAGACGCTCCGCATGAACGGCCTGCTGTGGCTGGACGAGCACGGCCGGTACACGGCGGGCCCGACCTTCCTGCGCTGGGTCCGGCTGGCGGACCAGGGCTGGCGGCTGCCGGCCAACGCCCGGCGCGCACTGCGCGAGCTGGCCGCCGAGCACCGGGAGACGGTGCACCTGTACGTACGGCGGGACGTGCACCGGATCTGCATCGCCCAGGAGGAGGGCCCGCAGGCGCTGCGGCACGTCGTACGGGTCGGGGACGAGCTGCCGCTGTGGGCCGGCGGGCCGTCGAAGGTCCTGCTGATCGACGCGGAGGCATCGCTGGTCGAGCGGGTCGCGCGGCGCTCCCCGCACGGCACGAAGCACGCCCGGACGCTGACGGAATGGGCGGCCGAGGCGGAGCGTGCCGGGTTCGCGGTCAGCCACGGCGAGCACGAGGAGGGGCTGTCGTCGGTGGCCGTGCCGGTGCGCTCGCGCGGCGGCGAGGTGGTCGCCACGCTGTCCTTCGGCGGCCCGTCGGCGCGCTTCACCGCCGAGCGGGTGCCGCTCTTCGTCGCGTCCCTGACGGCCGCGGCCCGCACGGTGGCCGGCGGCCTGCCCGTCACGGGCTGAGCGCCGGCGGTCCGCCGTACGGACCGGACCACGCCCCGGCGGCCTCAGAAACGCAGCCCCCGGACCGCTAGCCCCGCAGCTCCTCCGCCGCGTCCGCGACCCGGCCGATCAGGCGCAGCAGCGTCTCCTGCTCGCCCTCGTCCAGCGGGGCGAGGAAGACCCGGTTCATGCGGGTCGTGCGGGTGACGAGCTTGCGGTGCAGACGGGCGCCCTCGTCGGAGAGCTTGAGTACGTTGCGGCGGCCGTCGTGCGGGTCGCGCACCCGTTCCACCAGGTCGCGCCGTACCAGCCGGGCGACCACGTCGGCGATGGTCGAGCGGTCCAGGTGAACGTGCTCGCTCAGCGTGCGCTGGTCGATGTCCGGCTTCTCGACCAGCGCGTTGAGCACGGCGAACTGCGGCGAGGTGATCTCCTCGGACACCATCGCGCCCCACAGCAGCGAATGCGCCTGCTGCAGGCGGCGGGCCAGATGCCCGGGATGGGTGTTCAGATCGACCGCAGCCATCGAGCCTCCCGTGAGCGAACCATCAGCGAACCATTGACGAATCAGAACCTTGGTGGAAGTCTACGGCCCACTGAAGATTTAGTCAGTGCACTGAGCATTTTCCACTAGCGGAGTGATGATGGCCGAGATTCGCAGCCTCCACGACGCCGTGGCGGACCTCATTCACGACGGGGACACCGTCGCGATGGAGGGCTTCACCCACCTGATCCCGTTCGCGGCGGCGCACGAGATCATCCGCCAGGGCATCACCGACCTGACCCTCGCCCGGATGACGCCGGACGTCATCTACGACCAGCTGATCGGCGCGGGCCTGGTGAAGAAGCTGGTCTTCTCCTGGGGCGGCAACCCCGGCGTCGGCTCCCTGCACCGCTTCCGCGACGCCGTCGAGAACGGCTGGCCGCGCCCCCTGGAGCTGGACGAGCACAGCCACGCCGGCATGGCGAACCGTTACGTCGCGGGCGCCTCCAAGCTCCCGTTCGCCGTCCTGCGCGGCTACCGCGGCAGCGACATCCCCAGCCGTACGGACACCGTCTCGACCGTGACCTGCCCGTTCACCGGCGAGAAGCTGGCGGCCGTCGCGGCGCTCAACCCCGACGTCACCGTCATCCACGCCCAGCAGGCCGACCGCGCGGGCAACGTGCAGATGTGGGGCCTGACCGGCGTGCAGAAGGAGGCCGCGCTCGCCGCGAGCCGGGTGCTGGTCACCGTCGAGGAGATCGTCGACACCCTGGAGCCGCGCCCCGGCGGCGTCGTCCTGCCCACCTGGGTACTGGACGCGGTCGTACACGTACCGGGCGGCGCCCACCCCTCGTACGCCACCGGCTACACCGTCCGCGACAACGCCTTCTACCAGGCGTGGGACCCCATCGCGCGGGACCGCGACGCCTTCACCCAGTGGATCGAGACGCATGTGCGCGACGCTCAGGCGCCCGTGGCCGACGCCGAAGGAGCGAACGCCTGATGTCCGAAGCGCCCGTCACCGAGACGGAGTTCCCCCAGTTCACCCGCGACGAGCTGATGGAGGTCAACGCGGCCCGCGCGCTGGCCGGCGCGAAGACCTGCTTCGTCGGCATCGGCCTGCCCAGCACCGCCGCCAACCTGGCCCGCGCCACCGTCAATCCGGACCTGGTCCTCATCTACGAGTCCGGCACGATCGGCTCCAAGCCGACCGCGCTCCCGCTGTCCATCGGCGACGGCGAACTGGCCGAGACCGCCGACGCGGTGGTGCCGGTACCGGAGATGTTCAACTACTGGCTGCAGGGCGGCCGGATCGACGTCGGCTTCCTCGGCGCCGCCCAGGTCGACCGGTACGCCAACATCAACACCACCCTGGTCAACCGTGGCCCGGACAAGCCCGAGGGCCGCCTCCCCGGCGCGGGCGGTGCCCCGGAGATCGCCTCCAACTGCGGCAAGGTCCTGATGGTGCTGCGCCACTCCACCCGTAACTTCGTACGGGCACTGGACTTCGTCACCACCCTCGGGCACGGCTCCGGCCCCAAGGACCGCGCCACGCTCGGCATGCCGGGCGCCGGCCCGACCGCCGTCATCACCGACCTCGGCGTGCTGCGCCCGGACCCGGAGACCGCCGAGCTGGTCCTCACCGAGCTGCACCCCGGCGTCACCGTCGACCAGGTACGAGCCGCCACCGGCTGGGAGCTGCGGATCGCGGACGAGGTCGGCACCACCGCGCCGCCCACCGCCGAGGAGCTGGCCGCGTTGCGCGCACTCAAGGCAGCAGGGAAGAGGTAGGAGACCACCATGGCACTCACCCAGCACGACATCGACCGTGAAGTGGCCGAGCTGCAGGACGCGTACGACAAGGCGCGGGCCGGCGGCGCGCCCGCCGCGCACCACCCGCCGCGCGACTACGCCCCGTACCGCTCCAGCGCGCTGCGCCACCCCAAGCAGCCGCTGGTCGCGGTGCACGGCGACCCGGAGACCGTCGAGCTGTCCGGCCCGGCCTTCGGCAACACCGACGTCACCGCCCTCGACAACGACCTCACCAGGCAGCACACGGGCGAGCCGCTCGGCGAGCGGATCACCGTCTCCGGGCGGCTGCTGGACGGCCGCGGCCGTCCCGTGCGCGGCCAGCTCGTCGAGGTGTGGCAGGCCAACGCCTCGGGCCGGTACGCCCACCAGCGCGATGACCACCCCGCGCCGCTGGACCCCAACTTCACGGGTGTGGGGCGGGTGCTGACCGGCGACGACGGCAGCTACTCCTTCACCACCATCAAGCCCGGCGCCTACCCCTGGCGGAACCACACCAACGCCTGGCGCCCCGCCCACATCCACTTCTCCCTCTTCGGCGACGCGTTCACCCAGCGCCTGGTCACGCAGATGTACTTCCCGAACGACCCGCTGTTCCCGTACGACCCGATCCTGCGCTCGGTGACCGACGAGTCGGCCCGGCAGCGGCTGATCGCCACCTACGACCACGACCTGTCCCAGCCGGAGTTCTCGCTGGGCTACCGCTGGGACATCGTCCTGGACGGTCCGTCCGCCACCTGGATCGAGGAGGGCCGCTGATGTCCGAGCAGCACACCCCCGCGCTCGCCCCCACGCCGTCGCACACCGTCGGCCCCTTCTACGGGTACGCGCTGCCCTTCCCCGACGGCGGCGAGATCGCCCCCGCCGGGCACCCGGACACGATCACCGTGCACGGATATGTGTACGACGGTGCCGGTGAGCCCGTCCCGGACGCGCTGCTGGAGTTCTGGCAGGCAGCCCCCGACGGCTCGCTCACCGGAGCGCCCGGCTCGCTCCGCCGCGACCCGGTGACCGGCGGCTACTACGGCCGCAACGGCGTGGACTTCACCGGCTTCGGCCGGGTGCCCACCGACGCCGACGGCCACTACGCGATCCGCACGCTGCCGCCCGGCGGCGCGCCGTACCTCTCCGTCTGCGTCTTCGCGCGCGGCCTGCTGCACCACCTCTTCACCCGCGCCTACCTCGACGAACCCGCCGGCGACACGCTGCTGTCGGGTCTGGAGCCCGCGCGGCGGGAGACTCTTCTCGCCAGGGCCGAGGCGGACAAGCACCGCACGTACCGCTTCGACATCCACCTCCAGGGCGACAAGGAGACGGTCTTCCTTGCCTTCGACTGACCCCATCGAGGGATCCGTCGCCGGGCCGGACGACGTGGGGCTGCTCGCCCCCGTCCGGGCCGGTTCGGCCGCCGAGGCCGCGACCGGAGACGCCGCGTTCCTCCAGGCCATGCTGGACGCGGAGGCCGCGCTCACCCGGGCGCAGGCCGCGCTCGGCGAGGCCCCGGCGGCCGCGGCCGACGCGGTGACGGCCGCGGCCCGCGCCGGCCGGTTCGACGTGCGCGACCTCGCGCTGCGTGCCCGCTCCGGCGGCAACCCGGTGATCCCGCTGGTCGCGGACCTCACGGCGGCCGTGAAGGAGAGCGCGCCGGACACCGCCGCGTACGTCCACCGGGGCGCCACCAGCCAGGACATCTGGGACACCGCCGCGATGCTGGTCGCGCGGCGGACGGTGGCGCCGGTACTGGGTGACCTGGACCGTACGGCGACCGCGCTGTACGGGCTGGCGGAGGCGCACCGCGACACGGTCATGCCGGGCCGCACCCTCACCCAGCACGCCGTGCCGACCACCTTCGGGCTGAAGGCGGCGGGCTGGCGGGCGCTGGTCCTGGACGCTTATGAGCGGCTGGCCGCGGTCCGGCTGCCGGCCCAGCTGGGCGGCGCGGCCGGGACGCTGGCCGCGTTCGGCGCGCTGTCGGAGACGTTCGCGCCGGAGGACGGGGAGCGGCTGATCGCCGCGTACGCGGTGGAGACCGGGCTCGACGAGCCGACGATCCCCTGGCACACGCTGCGGACGCCCGTCGCCGACCTGGCGTCGGCGCTCGCCTTCGCCGTCGGCGCGCTCGGCAAGATCGCCGCGGATGTGCTGGTGCTCTCCCGTACCGAGTGCGGCGAGGTCGCCGAGGGCAGCGGCGGGGGCTCGTCCGCGATGCCGCACAAGGCCAACCCCGTGCGCGCCACCCTCATCGCCGCTGCGGCGCGCCAGGCTCCCGGGCTCGCCGCGACCGTACTGGGCTCGCTGGCCGCCGAGGACGAGCGACCGGCCGGGGCCTGGCACGCCGAATGGCAGCCGCTGCGCGAGCTGCTGCGGCTGGCCGGCGGCGCCGCCGAGCAGGCCGCCGGGCTGGCGGAGGGCCTGCGCGTGTTCCCCGACCGGATGCGCGCCGACCTCATGCGGACCAAGGGGCTGATGGCCGCCGAGCGGCTGTCCGCCGCGCTCGCGCCGGTACTCGGACGGCAGGCCGCCAAGGCCGCGCTGACCCGCGCCTCCCGCACCGCCGTCGAGGAGGACCGCACGCTGGCCGACGTGCTGCGGGCCGACCCGGAGGTGTCCGGCGCGCTGCCCCCGGAGGAGCTGGCCGCGCTGGCCGACCCGGCCGCGTACACCGGCTCCGCCGCCGTCCTCACCGCCCGCGCGCTGCGCCGGCCGGGACCAACGGGCGCCTGACCGCCGCCCCGCCGGGCACCCGCTCCCCATCCGTACCCGTACCCGTAACTCCCCCGAGGAGGCCCGCACATGACCGAGCTCCCCCACCACCGGCTCGACGGACCGCAGGACGCGCCGCCGCTGATCCTCGGCCCGTCCATCGGCACCTCGCTCGACGTCTGGGAGCCGCAGCTGGCGGCCCTGACCCGGACCCACCGCGTGCTGCGCTGGGACCTGCCGGGGCACGGCGGTTCGGCGGCCGGGCTGGTGCCCGCCGAGGCGACCATGGCCGACCTGGCCCGGCTCGTGCTGCGGCTGGCCGACGCGCAGGGCTGGGACACCTTCGCGTACGCCGGGATCTCCATCGGCGGCGCGGTCGGCCTGACGCTGGCCGCCGACCACCCCGAGCGGCTGACCCGGCTGGCCGTGGTGTGCTCCTCGGCGCACTTCGGCGGCTCGGAGACCTGGCGGGAGCGGGCCGCGCTGGTCCGCAAGGACGGCACGGAGGCGATGGCGGCCAGCCGTCCGGGCACCTGGTTCGCGCCCGAGTTCGCCGCGGCGCACCGCGGGCAGGCGCTGATCAAGGACCTGCTGGACACCGACCCGGCCGGCTACGCCGCCTGCTGCGAGGCGCTGGCCTCGTACGACGTCCGGGACCGGCTCTCCGGCATCACCGTGCCCACGCTGGTCGTCGCCGGCCGCGAGGACCCGGCGACGCCGCCCGCGCACGCCCGCGAGATCGCCGACGGCATCCCGGGCGCGAGCCTCACCGAGGTCGCGGACGCCCACCACCTCGCGGGCGTGGACCGGCCGGGCCCGGTGACCGCCGCGCTGGCCGCGCACTTCACGCCCGGCCCGGACGCGGGCGCCGAACCGGCCGAGGCACCCACCGACGACGCGGGCCGGCACGCCGCCGGCATGGCCGTCCGCCGCGCCGTCCTCGGCAACGCGCACGTGGACCGCGCCGAGGCCGGGAAGACCCCATTCACGGCCCGCTTCCAGGACTTCATCACCCGCTACGCCTGGGGCGAGATCTGGACCGGCGACACCCTGGACCGCCGCACCCGCAGCTGCATCACGCTGACCGCGCTGATCGCCCACGGCCACCACGCCGAACTGGCCATGCACGTACGGGCCGCGGTACGCAACGGCCTCACCCCCGAGGAGATCGGCGAGGTCCTGATGCAGAGCGCCATCTACTGCGGCGTCCCGGCCGCCAACGCCGCCTTCGGCATCGCACAGGAGGTGCTCGCCGAGCTGGAGTGACCTGCGCGGCGGGGGTGCGTACAGCCCCGGCCGGAATGATCCCCCGCGCGTTTCATGTTGTTGCCATGCGTGCATCACACCGGTGCGGCAGAGTGGTCGCCGCACCGGGTCGATCATCGAGCGCTGGGGGACAGCAGGCATGACGGACATCGGCAGACGGCGGCTGTTGGCGGCCGGCGGCGGTATCGCGCTCACCGGCGCACTGGCGGCCTGCGGCTCCAACACCGGCCGGAGCGGCGGAGGTTCGGGCCCGGAGCTGAGCCAGTGGTACCACCAGTACGGTGAGCCCGGCACCGAGCAGGCGGTGAAACGGTACGCCGATGCGTACGACAAGGCGCAGGTCACCGTCCAGTGGCGGCCCGGCGACTACGACCGGCAGACCGCGGCCGCCCTGCTGACCGACTCCGGGCCCGACGTCTTCGAGGTCAACGGCCCGACGCTGGACCAGATCCGCGGCGGCCAGGTCGTCGATCTGACCTCCGCCGTCGAGCCCGTCAAGGACGACTTCAATCAGGCCGTCCTCGCGCCGAAGATCTGGCAGGACAAGATCTGGTCGATCCCGCAGGTCATCGACATGCAGCTGCTCTACTACCGCAAGAGCCTGCTGAAGGACGCCGGGGTGCGGCCGCCCCGCACGCTCGACGAACTGGTCGACGCCGCCCGCGAGTTGACCGCCAAGGGCAAGAAGAACAAGGTCAAGGGGCTGTTCCTGGGGAACGACGGCGGCGCGGGCGCGCTCGGCGGCACCCCGCTGTACGCCGCCGGGCTGTCCATCGTCACCGAGGACGGCAAGGTCGGCTTCGACGACCCGGCCGCCGCGCGGACGCTCGGGAAGATCCATGAGCTGTACGCCGACAAGTCCCTCCTCCTCGGCGCGCCCACCGACTGGTCCGACCCGGACGCGCTCACCCAGGGCCTGACCGCGATGCAGTGGTCGGGGCTGTGGGCGCTGCCGGAGGTGAAGAAGGCGCTGGGGGACGACTTCGGGGTGCTGCCGTTCCCGAAGGACGGCTCCGGCGGCAAGAACGCGGTGCCGGTCGGCGCGTACGGCTCGGCGGTCAGCGCGCGCAGCAAGCACAAGAGGGAGGCGGTGACCTTCGCGAAGTGGCTGTGGATCGACCGCACGGACTACCAGCGCGACTTCGCGCTCTCCTACGGCTTCCACATCCCGGCCCGGCTCTCCCTCGCCGAAAAGGCGAAGGAGCTGCGCGCGGGCGCGGCCGCCGACGCCGTCGCGTACGCCACCGATCTCGGCTATGCCGAGCCGCTGCTGTGGACCACCGCCGCGAAGACCGCCTACCAGGACGCGGTCAGCCGCATCATCAAGGACGGCGCGAACCCGGAGACGGAGCTGAAGACGGTCGTACGGAAGACCGAGGCCGAGCTGGACCGGGTCAAGAAGAAGTGATCCGCACGCTGCTGGGCCCCCAGAACCGGAATCTGTGGTTCTGGGTGTTCGTCGGTCCGTTCGCGGTCGGGCTGGCCCTGTTCACGTACGTGCCGCTGCTGTGGAGCGTCTGGCTCAGCTTCTTCGACGCGCACAACACCGTGACGCCGACGAAGTTCGTCGGACTGGACAACTACGTCGCGATGCTGGGCGACGACGCGTTCCTGAGCAGCCTGGGGACGTTCCTGCTGTTCTCGGCGTTCATCGTGCCGGCGACGTATGTGCTGTCGCTGGGGCTGGCGCTGATGGTGAACCGGGTGCGGTTCGCGCAGGCGTTCTTCCGGTCGGTCTTCTTCCTGCCGACCGCGTGCAGCTATGTCGTCGCGTCGCTGGTGTGGAAGCTGTCGATCTTCAACGGGGTACGGTTCGGGCTGGTCAACACCGTGCTGGGGTGGTTCGGCGCGGACCAGACGGCGTGGCTGTCGACGACCGATCCGCCCTGGTACTGGCTGGTGATCGTCACCGTACGGCTCTGGCTCCAGGCCGGCTTCTACATGATCCTCTTCCTGGCCGGGCTGCAGCGGATCTCCCCGCGGCTGTACGAGGCGGCCGCGGTGGACGGCGCGAAGCCCGGCTGGCAGACGTTCCGGCACATCACCTTCCCGCAGCTGCGGGCGACTTCGGTGGCCGTCGTCCTGCTCCTCGTCATCAACGCCTTCCAGGCGTTCGACGAGTTCTACAACCTGCTCTCCGACGCCCGCGGGTATCCGCCGTACGCCCGGCCGCCGCTGGTCTACCTGTACTACATCGCGCTCGGCAGCGAGCAGAACCTCGGGCTCGGCAGCGCGGGCGCGGTGATCCTCGCGCTGATCATCGCGGTGGCGACCATCGTCCAGGCCCGCTGGTTCGGGCTGGGCCGCAAGGAGGACTGACCGGTGGACCAGGCACTCATCCGGGCGGGCCGGGCCCTGCGGCTGGTCCTGCTGATCGCCCTCGCGCTGCTCTTCCTGATCCCGTTCTACCTGCTGCTGCGCAACGGGCTGGCGACCGAGGCGGACATCACCGCGCCGGACTGGACGTTCTTCCCGCGCTCGCTGCAGTGGGGCAACATCGCCGAGCTGTCCGCGGACCCGAATCTGCCGATGGCGCGGGCGCTGCTGAACTCCACGGTGATCGCGGTGGCCACGACGCTGGGCACGCTGCTGCTGGCCTCGCTGGCCGGGTACGGCCTGGCCCGCATTCCGTACCGGCACGCGAACGCGGTCTTCTACGCGATCCTCGGCACGCTCATGGTCCCGGCCGCGGTCACCTTCGTGCCCAGCTTCGTGCTGGTCTCCTCCCTCGGCTGGATCTCGACGCTGCGCGGCCTGATCATTCCCACCCTTTTCTCCGCTTTTGCGTGCTTCATCTTCCGGCAGTACTTCCTCGGCTTCCCGCGCGAGCTGGAGGACGCGGCGCGGGTGGACGGGCTGGGGTACTGGCGGACGTACTGGCGCGTGGTGGTGCCGAACTCGCGGCCGGTGTTCGCGGCGGTCGGCACGATCGTCTTCATCGGGGCGTGGAACGCCTTCCTGTGGCCGCTGGTGATCGGCCAGGACCGGGAGGCGTGGACGGTGCAGGTGGCGCTGTCGACGTTCACCACCGCGCAGAACGTCAATCTCCACGAGCTGTTCCTCGCGGCCGCGGTCTCGATCCTGCCGCTGATCCTGGTGTTCTTCCTGCTCCAGCGGTACATCGTCGCGGGGGTGGAGCGGACAGGCATCGACGATTGATGTACGGTGCCAGCATGATGGCGCGACCGACCTCCCGTGAGCAGGAGCCGCAGTTCTGCGGCCCCCGCGGTGAGTGCGCGCCCCGCGGTCTCAGCTTCCTGAGCCGCCGTGGCCGGGTGGGTTCTCCCCCGGTCTGTTCCTGCCGCTGAGCCGTTCGCTCCGGCTTTCTCCCCCTTTTTCCCTTTTCTCACCCTTCTCCTTCCTGCACACCTCTGTCTCTTCAGGAGGATCAGATGACGGCCATCGCCGTACCCACCGCCCCTGCCCTGCGCGACCACCGCATCCCCGCCGACGGCCTCTACGAAGGCGTACGCGTCCTGAACCGGCTGCCCGAAGGCTGGGAGGACCGGCCGTACGAGCGCTTCGAGGTCGTACCGCAGGGCCGCACCATCGGCGCCGAGATCCGCGGCGTGGACCTGTCCCGGCCGCTGGGCGACGCGCTCCGCGCCGAGCTGAACCGGGCCCTGCTGGAGTGGAAGGTGCTCTTCTTCCGCGGCGCGCACCTGACCTCCGGCGCGCAGGCCGCGTTCGCCCGCAACTGGGGTGAGCTGGAGACCAATCCGCTGCTGGCGCGCGGGGCCAGCGAGGAGGTGGTGCGGTTCGACAAGAAGGACCCCACGGCCCCCACCTTCGAGAACGTCTGGCACACGGACGTGACCTTCCGGGAGCGGCCCGCGCTGGGCGCGGTGCTCCAGCTGCGCGAGGTGCCGCCGTTCGGCGGGGACACGATGTGGGCGGACATGGCGGCCGCGTACGACAACCTGCCGCAGGAGGTGAAGGACCGCATCCACGGCGCCCGCGCCGTGCACGACTTCATCCCCGGCTTCTCGCGCTTCTACCCGGCCGAGCGGCTCGCCCCGCTCCAGGAGCAGTTCCCGCCGGTCGAGCACCCGGTGGTGCGCCGCCACCCGGAGACGGGCCGGAAGATGCTCTTCGTCAACACCTCCTTCACCACCCGCATCGTCGGCTGGGACCGGGCGGAGAGCGACCGGATGCTGCGGCTGCTGTTCCAGCAGGCCCATGTGCCGGAGTACCAGGTGCGGTTCCGCTGGCAGGCGGGCGACGTGGCGTTCTGGGACAACCGGGCGACGCAGCACTATGCGGTGGCCGACTACGCCCCGCACGGGCGGGTCGCCGAGCGGGTCGCGATCGCGGGCGACCGGCCGCAGTAGGACTGTGCGGCCTCAGCAGGACTGTCCGGCCTCCCGTTACCGCTTGTTGAGGCCACGTCAACTCGGGCCTCTTACGGTGCAGTTCGCGTCACCCCGGCCGCCGCCCGGCGGCCGGGGTCTCACGACACACGTGGAGTGACCGTGGAACGTCGTACTTTCCTGCGCGGGGCCGTCATCGGCGCCTCGGCGGCCGCCTTCGGCGGGACCCTGATGCCCGGTGCCGCGTACGCGGCCCCCGCCCAGCCGGGCTCCGGCCCGTACGGTGCGCTCGGCGCCGCGGACGCCAACGGCATCCAGCTGCCCGCCGGTTTCACCAGCCGGGTCATCGCCCGGTCCGGCCGGCAGGTGGGCAGCACCGGCTACACCTGGCACAACGCCCCCGACGGCGGTGCCTGCTTCGCCGACGGCACGGGCTGGATCTACGTCTCCAACTCGGAGATCAATCCGGGCGGCGGCGTCAGCGCGGTGAAGTTCGGCGCGACCGGCGCGATCACCGGCGCGTACCGCATCCTGTCCAACACCCGGCAGAACTGCGCGGGCGGCAGAACGCCGTGGAACACCTGGCTCTCCTGCGAGGAGGTCTCGCTCGGCGCGGTGTACGAGACGGACCCGTTCGGGGCGAAGGCGGCCGTCCGCCGGGACGCGCTCGGCAAGTTCAAGCACGAGGCGGCCGCGGCCGACCCGGTGCGCAAGGTGATCTATCTGACCGAGGACGAGTCGGACGGCTGTCTGTACCGCTTCGTGCCGACCACCTGGGGCGATCTGTCGGCCGGGCAGCTCCAGGTGCTGGTCGCGGGGACCGCCACCTCCGGCTCTTTCAGCTGGGCGAATGTGCCCGACCCGGACGGTTCGCCGGCCACCACCCGTACCCAGGTCTCCGGCGCCAAGCACTTCAACGGCGGCGAGGGCTGTCACTACGCCAACGACACGGTGTGGTTCACCACCAAGGGCGACAACCGCCTCTGGCAGCTGAACCTGGCGAACAACACGTACGAGCTGGCGTACGACGACTCGCTGGTCAGCGGCGGCAACGCGCCGCTGACCGGAGTCGACAACGTCACCGGCGCGTCCTCCGGCGACCTCTACGTCGCCGAGGACGGCGGCAACATGGAGATCTGCGTCATCACGCCGGACGACGTCGTGGCACCGTTCCTGCGGATCAACGGCCAGTCGGGCTCCGAGATCACCGGCCCGGCGTTCTCGCCGGACGGCAAGCGGCTGTACTTCTCCAGCCAGCGCGGCACGACCGGCAGCTCGTCCGGCGGCATCACCTACGAGGTCACGGGGCCGTTCCGGGCGTAGCCGCCGGTACCGGATCCGCCGGGGCGCCGCCGCGTATGAGGGCGGCGCCCAAGGGCGTGAGGGTGTGCAGTACCGCATTGCCCTGGCGCAGGGTGACCAGCAGTCCGGCCTCCCGCAGCACGGTCGCGTGCTGGCTCGCGGAGGCCAGCGACACCTCGGCGCGCCGGGCCAGTTCGCTGGTGGTGCAGCCGCCGCCGATGCCGCGCAGGATCGCGGAGCGGGTGCGGCCGACGAGCCTGCCGAGCGAACGGCCCGGCGCCGCGGGGGCCGTGGGGCGCGGCGCCTGGTGCTCGACGGGGTAGACCAGGACGGGTGTGAGCTCCGGGTCGAGCAGGGTGACCGGGGTGCGGCGGCAGAAGAACGACGGGACCAGCAGCAGCCCGCGCCCGTCCAGCCGTAGATCGCGGTCGACCGGATAGTCCGTCTCCAGGACGGGCGGGCGCCAGCGCATCATCGGCGGCAGCGAGCCGAGCAGCCGGTCGGCGCCGCCGTCCAGCAGGGCCCGGCCGCGGCTCGCCCGGTCCGCTTCGATACGGGCCTGGAGGTGCGGCCAGTACGGCGCGATGGCCGCGTCGTGGTAGTGCCGCAGGACGCCGGCCAGCCGGTGCAGCGGCCGGGTGTCGCCCTGGGCGAGGTCGCGCACCCACGGCTGGGGCGGGCGGCCCTCGGTCAGCCGGGTGAGATCCCGGTGCAATCGGGGGGCCGGTGTCGCCTTGAGCGCGGCGAGTGCGTCATCGATTCCGAGCAGTCCCTCGGGGGGCGTCAGGAAATCGGGAAAATATCCCTTGGTAGGGATCAGCGGGGCGAGATAACGTGTTTCACCATTCAACCGGGAGCGGGTTTCCGTACGCCATTCGTTCAGGGCCGTACCACCCTGCCGGTCGCGAAGTCGGTGAAAACTTAAAACGGTCTCCCAGAGCACATCAGGGCGTGCGGCAATCCGCACGCGGGCCAGATCCGGTCCACTGAAATGGACGCGCAGCACCGAAACCCCACCATCGCCATCCGTTGTCGGCCCCCGAGCACCTGAGTATGCACACGGCCACGTGGGGTTACCACGTCCTTTTGGCCAGACTTGAAAAGGGTCGCGTCGGAGGCGAACTCCCGGAATGCTGTTGCTCAATTCGGTGGCGATACGGATGGCACGGATTGCTCGGACCCGTGGGGGGTGACGAGTCATCACCGGCCGTCCCGCTACCCGCCGAAGGCCGCCGCCCGGGCCGAGCTGGCGGCGGCAGCTCCCGAGGGGGGAGTCCGGAAAAGGCGAGGGCGGCACCTCCGCACAGGTGCCGCCCTCGTTTCAGCGATCCGGAGCCGCCCACAGGCTGAGGGTCGGGGGCCCATACAGCGGCTCCGGTCGTCCGCGGCCGGCGAGCCGGCCGTTGTACCGCCTGCCGACCGGTGTTTCGTGCACCGGCCGGCAGACGCGCTCAGGGGGTCAGGTCTGTGCCCGCGCCCCGGCTCGGGTCAGCGGCTGTCGCTGCCCTTGGACTCCGCCGCCGCGCGGCCCGCCTCCAGGCGCGCCACGGGGATGCGGAACGGCGAGCAGGACACGTAGTCCAGGCCCACCTCGTGGAAGAAGTGCACCGACTCGGGGTCGCCGCCGTGCTCGCCGCACACGCCGAGCTTGAGGTCGGGGCGGGTGGCCCGGCCGGCCTCGGCGGCGTTCCGTACGAGCGAGCCCACGCCGTCCTTGTCGATCGTCTCGAACGGGCTGACGCCGAAGATGCCCTTCTCCAGGTACGCGGTGAAGAAGCTGGCCTCCACGTCGTCCCGGGAGAAGCCCCACACGGTCTGCGTGAGGTCGTTCGTGCCGAAGGAGAAGAAGTCGGCGGACTCGGCGATCTGCCCGGCGGTGAGGGCCGCACGGGGCAGCTCGATCATCGTGCCGAGGCTGAGCCCCAGGTCCACGCCGCGGGCGCGCTCGACCTCGGCGATGATCTGCTCGGCCTCCTCGCGGACGATCTCCAGCTCCTGGACGGTGCCCACCAGCGGGATCATGATCTCCGCACGCGGGTCGCCGTTGGCGGCCCGGCGGTCGGCCGCGGCCTCCGCGATCGCCCGTACCTGCATGGCGAACAGGCCGGGGATGACCAGGCCGAGGCGGACGCCGCGCAGACCCAGCATCGGGTTCTGCTCGTGCAGCCGGTGCACGGCCTGGAGGAGCCGCAGGTCGTTCTCGTTGGAGTCCTTGCGGGACTCGGCGAGCGCGACGCGCACCGACAGCTCGGTGATGTCGGGCAGGAACTCGTGCAGCGGCGGATCCAGCAGCCGCACCGTCACCGGCAGCCCGTCCATCGACTCGAAGAGCTCGACGAAGTCGCCCTTCTGGAGCGGCAGCAGCTCGGCGAGGGCCGCCTCGCGCTCCTCGCCGGTGTCCGCGAGGATCAGCCGCTCGACCATCTCGCGCCGCTCACCGAGGAACATGTGCTCGGTGCGGCACAGGCCGATGCCCTGGGCGCCGAACCGGCGGGCGCGCGCGGCGTCCTCGGCGTTGTCGGCGTTGGCGCGTACCCGCAGCCGGCGCACCCGGTCCGCGTACGCCATGACCCGGTGCACGGCCTTGACCAGCTCGTCGGCGTCATCGGCACCGGCGTGCATCCGGCCCTCGAAGTACTCGACGACCGGGGACGGGACGACCGGGACCTCACCGAGGTAGACCTTGCCGGTCGAGCCGTCGATGGAGACGACGTCGCCCTCCTCGATGACCACGCCGCCGGGCGCGGTCAGGCAGCGCCGCTTGGTGTCGACCTCCAGCTCCTCGGCGCCGCAGACACAGGTCTTGCCCATGCCGCGGGCGACGACGGCCGCGTGCGAGGTCTTGCCGCCGCGCGAGGTCAGGATGCCCTCGGCGGCGATCATGCCGTTGAGGTCGTCGGGGTTGGTCTCGCGGCGGATCAGGATGACCTTCTCGCCCGAACGCGACCACTTCACCGCGGTGTACGAGTCGAAGACGGCCTTGCCGACGGCCGCGCCCGGCGAGGCGGCGATGCCGCGGCCGAGCAGCTCGGTCTTCGCCTTCTCGTCGAAGCGCGGGAACATCAGCTGCGCGAGCTGCGCGCCGTTGACCCGCTGCAGCGCCTCGGCCTCGTCGATCAGGCCCTGGTCGACCAGCTGGGTCGCGATACGGAAGGCCGCACCGGCGGTCCGCTTGCCGACGCGGGTCTGCAGCATCCACAGCTTGCCGCGCTCGATGGTGAACTCGATGTCGCACAGGTCCTTGTAGTGCGTTTCGAGCGTCTCCATGATCTGCATCAGCTCGTCGTACGACTTCTTGTCGAGCTGCTCCAGCTCCGCGAGCGGAACGGTGTTGCGGATACCGGCGACGACGTCCTCGCCCTGCGCGTTCTGCAGGTAGTCGCCGTACACGCCCTGGTGGCCGCTGGCGGGGTCGCGGGTGAAGGCGACGCCGGTACCGGAGTCCGGGCCGAGGTTGCCGAAGACCATCGAGCAGACGTTGACCGCCGTGCCGAGGTCGCCCGGGATGCGCTCCTGGCGCCGGTACAGCTTGGCCCGGTCGGTGTTCCACGAGTCGAAGACCGCGCGGACCGCGAGGTCCATCTGCTCGCGCGGGTCCTGCGGGAAGTCGCGGCCCGTCTCCTTGGAGACGATCTCCTTGAACTGGCCGACCAGCTTCTTCATGTCGGCCGCGTCCAGCTCGACGTCGACCTTGACGCCCTTGGCCTTCTTGGCCTCGTCCAGCGACTCCTCGAAGAGGTCACCGTCCACGCCGAGCACGGTCTTACCGAACATCTGGATGAGGCGGCGGTACGAGTCCCACGCGAAGCGCTCGGAACCGGCCTGCTCCGCGAGGCCGTTCACCGACTCGTCCGAGAGCCCGATGTTCAGCACGGTGTCCATCATGCCGGGCATCGAGAACTTCGCACCGGAACGGACCGATACGAGCAGCGGGTTGTCCGCCTGCCCGAGCTTCTTGCCCATCTGGCGCTCCAGCGCGTCCAGATGCGCGGTGACCTCGGCACGCAGTGCCGCTGGCTCCTCGCCGCTCTCCAGGTACTCCTTGCACGCCTCGGTGGTGATGGTGAAACCGGGCGGGACGGGAAGTCCCAGATTGGTCATCTCGGCGAGGTTCGCACCCTTCCCGCCGAGCAGATCCTTCAGGTCCTTGTTGCCCTCGGTGAAGTCGTAGACGAACTTCACCGCGTCGGCGGACGGGGATACGTGGGGATCTTGTGTTTCCGACACGGGACTGACTCCTCGCGGACGGGCTGCCCTGACGGCGAGGAACATACCCAGATCGAAGGCGCATGGGTACGTCCACTCGGTCGACATACGCCCGTAACCCGGCGTCAGCCAACAGATCGAAAGTTGCCTATGTCGGCCTCATGCATTCATCTTCTGAACTCATGACTCCGAAAGGTGCGGGTGATCATGGCCGGTTCCGCACGGAGCGCGACGGTTCTCTTGATCACTTGAACTCAAGACTCATGGCACCCAGTGCCAGCTTTGGAGACATAGAACCCCGATGAATCGCTCATCTGAGCGCGACCCTTATCAAGGGTGGCGAGAATCACGCGCCGCGAGGCCCTCCGATCCCACGATTCGGACCCGCCGGCGGACACGTAACACCGCTGTCACCCCGCCGCCGCGACCCGCTCCAGGAAGGCGTCCACGAGCGCGTACGCCCGCTCCCGCGCCTCGGGAAGTGCCGCCCGCACCTCCTTGACCAGCGCATCGGGGTCGGCGCCGAGCGACTCCGCGACACCCGTGTCATCGCCGTCGAACCAGGCCCGCAGCACCTCCGGCGTCAGCTCCGGATGGAACTGCACCCCCAGCGACCGCCCGCAGACGAACGCCTGCGACGCGACCTCGTTGCGCGCGAGTTCGCGGAGCGGCAGACCGGCGCCACCCTCGTCCGGTACGGCCTCCGGGAGCAGCCACCGGTCCCCGTGGAACTGGAACCACGGCCCCGGCCCGACCAGCTCCGGCTCGTCCGCCTCGACCTCCGTCCAGCCGAGCTCGAAGCGCGGGGCGCGCTCAATTGAGCCCCCGAGCGAGGCGGCCAGCAGCTGCCCGCCGAAGCAGATGCCGAGCACGGGTATGCCCCACCGCCGCGCGTCCCGCAGCAGGTCCAGCTCCGCCCGTATCCACTCGTTCATGCGATTCACCGACCAGGGCGCGCCGAGCGACAGGATCAGGTCATATTCGGCGGCCGCCGGAAACCGGGGCTCGACGTCCGGAGTCGCGTACCGCTCGGCGGGGACCACGAGCAGTTCGTCGAGCGCGTATCCGCGCTGCGCCAGCCGGTCGCCGACATGGCCGGCGGCGGAGAGGTGGTCGTGGGCGATGACCAGGGCGCGCTTCGTCATGGAGACCTCGTTCGGTTCGGGACCTGCGGCCGCGCGCCGTTCCGGCACCGGCCTCTTGTGTCGTTTGATCTCAAACAATAACGTCGGACGGCACCGGAGAACCCTCGCCGACCGACCTGGAGGCACTGTGCCGTCCCCCCGCATGCTGCTCGTCCTCAGCGAGAACTGGACCATGACCGGCGGCCGCTGCGACCTGGAAGCGCTGATCCGCTGGGCCCGCGAGGCCGAGGACGCGGGCTTCGACTCGGTCATGCTCAGCGAGCACCTTGTCCTCGGCCCCGACTCCGGCGCACTCGGCGTGATGCCCAACCCCCGCGAGTACGCGCTCCCCGGCAACCAGGACCCGGGCACCCCCTGGCCCAACTCGATCGTCCTGCTCAGCGCCATCGCGGCCGTGACCGCACGCCTGCGGCTGGTCGCCGGCGCGATCCTCGCCCCGCTCCGCCACCCGCTCGTCCTCGCCAAGGAGCTGGCCACCCTGGACCTGCTCAGCAAGGGGCGGCTGGTCGTCCTGCCGACGGTGAGCTGGAGCCGGGACGAGTACGCGGCGCTGGGCGTACCGTTCGGGAAGCGCGGCAAGCTGCTGGACGAGCACCTTGCGGCGTGGGAAACGCTCTGGCGCCCCTCCCCCGCGACGTACGAGGGCGAGCACTACGCCTTCTCCGACGTCCACCTGGAGCCCAAACCGTACCGGCCCGGCGGCCCGGAGCTGTGGTTCGGGGGCGGCTCGCTGCACGGACCACTGCTGCGCCGCCTGGTCCGCTACGGCCACGGCTTCAACCCACTGGGCCGGCCGGCCCCCGAGGAGCTGGAGAAGCTGCGCGCGGCGATGGCGGAGGCCGGCCGCTCGATGGACGAGCTGGAGATGATCGGCGGTACGCGGGCGGTGTTCCCCGGCCCGGACGCGGTCGCCGACCTGGGCCGCGCGCTGGAGAGCGTGCCGGAGCAGATGGCGCAGGGCTTCGGCACGTTCTGCATCAAGCCGTCGCAGTTCACCGACGACCCGCAGGACGTCGGCCGCTTCTGCCGCGAGGTGATGCGGCGGGTGGAGCGGCTGACGTCCTGAGGGGCCGTACTGAGGGCTCGTGCTGCGGGGCCGTGTGCGGTGAGCGGTGGCGGCTCAGTGGCCGCGGGCGATCCACTCCTCCAGGTGCGGGGCCTCGTCGCCGATGGTGGTGCTGTCGCCGTGGCCGGTGAACACCTTCGTCTGCGGCGGCAGGCCGAGCAGCCGTTCCTTGATCGACTCGACGATGGTCGGGAAGTCGGAGAACGACCGGCCGGTCGCGCCGGGGCCGCCCGCGAACAGGGTGTCCCCGGTGAACACGGCCTCCAGCGCCGGCGCGTACAGGCAGACCGCGCCGGGCGCGTGCCCCGGCGTGTGCAGCACGGTGAGCTCCGTACCGGCGACCGTGAAGACCTGCCCGTCCTCCAGCTCACCGTCCGGCAGCCGCTCGGGGTGGGTCAGCTTCCACAGCGGCCAGTCGTCCGGGTGCAGCAGGACCGGGGAGGCGGCCCGGTCCGCGAGTTCCGGCGCGGCGTCGATGTGGTCGTTGTGCGCGTGCGTGGAGATGATCGCCAGCAGGCGACGGTCCCCGACGGCACCCAGGATGGCCTCGGCGTCGTGCGCGGCGTCGATGACGACTGCTTCCTTGTCGTCCCCGATGATCCACACGTTGTTGTCGACGTCCCAGGTACCGCCGTCGAGGGAGAACGTCCCGGAGGTGACCAGGTGCTCGATGCGCGCCGCCATCACAGCACCACCACCGAGCGGAGAACGTCGCCTTCGTGCATCCGCGCGAACGCCTTCTCCACGTCGCCGATGCCGATCGTCTCGGTCACGAACGCGCCGAGGTCGATCCGTCCCTGCTGGTGCAGATCGACCAGCATCGGGAAGTCACGGGAGGGCAGGCAGTCGCCGTACCAGGACGACTTGAGGGCCCCGCCGCGCCCGAAGACGTCCAGCAGCGGCAGCTCCAGCGTCATCTCCGGCGTCGGCACGCCCACCAGGACCACCGTCCCGGCCAGGTCACGGGCGTAGAACGCCTGCTTGTACGTCTCCGGACGGCCCACCGCCTCGATGACCACATCCGCGCCGAAGCCGCCGGTCAGCTCGCGGATCGCCTCGACCGGGTCCGCGGCCTTGGAGTTCACCGTGTGCGTGGCGCCGATCGTCTCGGCGGTCGCCAGCTTCCGGTCGTCGATGTCCACCGCGATGATTTTCGCGGCACCGGCGAGCCGGGCTCCCGCGATCGCCGCGTCACCGACCCCACCACAGCCGATCACCGCAACCGAGTCGCCCCGCCCGACATTGCCGGTATTGATCGCCGCACCGATACCCGCCATCACACCGCAGCCCAGCAACCCCGCCACCGCAGGCGAGACACCCGGGTCCACCTTCGTGCACTGCCCCGCCGCCACCAGCGTCTTCTCCGCGAACGCGCCAATGCCGAGGGCGGGCGACAGCTCGGTGCCATCCGTCAGCGTCATCTTCTGCTTGGCGTTGTGCGTATCGAAGCAGTACTGCGGACGCCCCCGCAGACACGCCCGACACTGCCCACACACCGCACGCCAATTCAGAACGACAAAGTCGCCGGGCTCCACATCCGTAACGCCCTCACCGACCGATTCCACGACACCAGCGGCCTCGTGCCCCAGCAGGAACGGAAACTCATCGTTGATCCCGCCCTGCTTGTAATGCAGATCCGTATGGCACACCCCGCACGCCTGGATCTGCACGACCGCCTCACCGGGGCCGGGATCCGGGATCACGATCGTCTCCACCCGTACCGGCTCGTTCTTCCCCGGTGCGATGACTCCGCGTACTTCCTGCGCCATGGGAGCAGCCTTTCGCCACGTCAGTTCGCTGGGACGGGACTCCTGTCCTGCCCGCCCGGGACCACCCTCGCGCTCGCGCGGGTACCGCGTCCAACATCCAGTTCTGATCGCATTCATCGCTTGTCGTGCTCAATGGAAGCCAGCAGCGCCTCGGCCGCGGGCGAGAGCCGGCCGCTGCGGGGCACGGCGATGCCCACGTTCCACACCGTGTCGGCGGCGAGCGGCACCGAGGCGAGCCCGCGCGCCTGGTCCTTGTGCGTGACCGGGCGGGGCACGACCGCCACGCCCATCCCGCGCGCGACCAGGTCGAGGAGCGTGTAGACGTCGTTGACCTCCATCGCCACCGTGCGGCGCGTGCCCGCGGCGGCGAACAGCGCGTCGGCGGCCCGCCGGGCGCCCCAGTCGCGGTGCAGGTCCACGAAGACCTCGCCGGCGAGTGCTTGGGGAGCGAGCGGTTGCGGGGCCGGGGCCGGGGAGACGAGCGGCTGCGGGCCGGAGGTGGCGAGCGGCTGCGGGCCGGAGGTGACGAGCGGTTGCGGGCCGGAGGCCGGCCCGACGGCCGGGGCGACGATGCCGTCGGCGGCCAGCGGGTGGTCCGGGCGGCACAGCAGCATCATCGGCTCGGTCGCCACGGGCCGGATGCGCACGCCCTCCTCGTGCCCTTCGTACACGACGAACGCCAGGTCCAGGGCGCCGCGACGGACCTCCCCCAGCAGGTGCGCCGAGCCGGACTGGACCATGTGGACCTCGACGCCGGGGTGGCGTCCGCGCAGGTCGGCCAGGAGCGAGACCGGGTCGACGATGCCCATGCACTGCTCGGTACCGACGGCGAGGGTGCCGGTGAAGAGGCCGCGTACGGCCGCAACCGCCTCCCGCGCCGCCGCGGCGCCGGCCAGCGTGCGGCGCGCCTCCACGAGGAAGGCCCGCCCCGCGGCGGTGAGCTGGACGCGGCGGGTGGTGCGGGCGAAGAGATCGGCGCCGAGTTCGCGTTCCAGGGCGCGTACGGAGGCGGAGAGGCCGGACTGGGCGATGTGCAGCCGTTCGGCGGCGCGCGTGAAGTGCTGTTCCTCGGAGACGGCGACGAAGTGTTCCAGGTGCCTGAGTTCCACGATTAAGCACTGTAGGTGCTGGGACCTCATGACGGAACGGGTTGCGCATGCCGCAGCGTACGGCACTCGGCGCCCCACCAAAATCCCCTGCCGCCCTCTTGCGCCTCCCCCGCACTCTCGCATTAAGTTTGACCCCAAACGAACGCCACCACAAGGAGCTGCCGTGCCCGCTCCCGCCGATCTCGTCCTCCTCAACGGCCAGGTCCTCACCCTCGACGCCGCGTTCCGTACGGCCGAGGCGGTCGCCGTGCGCGGCGGCGTCATCGCCGCCACCGGGACCACCGCCGAGCTGCGCCCGCTCATCGGCCCGCGTACGGAGGTCGTCGACCTCGCCGGCGGCACCGTCCTCCCCGGCATCAACGACTCGCACCTCCACGGCTGCGCGTTCGGCGCCACCCGCCCGCCGCTCGCCGTCGACGTCTCGGCCCCCGCCGTCTCCTCGCTCGCGGACATCCGGGAGGCCGTACGCGCCCAGGCGGACCGGCAGCCGCCCGGAACCTGGATCTTCGGCAACGGCTGGGACATCGGCTACCTCGACGAGTGCCGCAAGGACGGCGCCCGCACGCCCACCCGCTGGGACCTGGACGAGGTCTCCCCCGACCACCCGGTCCTCCTGTACGAGTTCTCCGGGCACACCGCCTGGCTCAACTCCCGCGCCCTGGCGGCGGCGGGCATCACCGAGGACACCGGCGTACCGCCCGGCGGCGTCATCGAGCGGCGCGCCGACGGCGCCCTCACCGGCATCCTCCGCGAGAGCGCCCAGGAGCTGGTCAACACCGTCATCCCGGCCATGACCGAGGCGGCCCGCGAGGCCGCGATCCGGGCCGCGATCGACGTCTGCCACGCCGAGGGCATCACCAGCTTCACCGAGCCGGGCCTCGGCCCCGGCGGCAAGAGCCTCTTTCTCGGCTCGGCCGACACCGCGACGCTGAAGGTGTACGCGCGAATGGCACGCGAGGGTCAACTCCGCGCCCGTGTCAGCGTCCTGCTCCTCCCCCTCGAAATGGGCGGCGCGGCCGCCGACCTCCCCGACCGCCTGGCCGCCCTCGAAGGACTCTGCGACGGCGCCGACCCCCGGCTCCTCTCCGTCCTCGGCGTCAAGCTCTTCGCCGACGGGGTACCGCCCAGCCGTACGGCCTGGATGTCCGAGGAGTACGCGACCGGCGGCGGCCACGGCAGCCTCTGCCTGCACGGCCACACCCACGCCCAGCGCGTCGGCGAACTCCGCGCGATCGTCCGCCAGGCGCATATCAGGGGTCACCAACTCGGCGTCCACATCACCGGCGACGCGGGCATCGACGCCGTCGTGGACGCCTTCGCCGCCGCCCAGCTCGACCACCCGCGCCCGGACGCCCGCCACTACATCATCCACGGCGACTTCGCGTCCCCCCGAGCCCTGGCCACCCTCGCGAAACACGGCTGGGGCGCCAACATGAACCCCGGCGTCAAGGACGCCATAGCCGACCTGATGGACACCGTCGTCGGCCCGGAACGCTCGGCGTACCAATGGCCCGTACGCAGCGCCGTCGACGCCGGCATCCCCGTCACGGCCAGCTCCGACGCCCCCATCACCTACCCGAACTGGCGCGCCGGCGTCTCCTCCATGCTCCTCCGCCGCTCCAAGGCCACCGGCCGCCCCAGCGGCCCCGACCAGTGCGTAGACCTCCAAACGGCCCTCCGCGCCTACACCACCTACGCCGCCCACCAGGACTTCGCCGAATCCTGGAAGGGCTCCTTGGAACCCACCAAATCCGCCGACCTCTGCGTCCTGGCAGGCGACCTCCTCCACACACCCCCGGAAGACATCCCCTCCCTCCCGATCACCATGACCGTCTTCAACGGCGAGATCGTCCACACCACCCACTGACCGCGCCGCGGCAGCACCACCACCAGACAAGGAGGCCGCAATGAGCCCCACGCTCGACAGCAGTTATGAGGACTGGGTGCGGGTCGCCCGAGGGATCGTGCCGTCGGGGCGGCATCG
>NZ_NHSG01000367.1:0-13802 GCF_020024005.1 Streptomyces purpurogeneiscleroticus | reverse complement strand
GTGTGAGCACCATGCGCGCAGTCGTCATCGAGGAACCGCACAAGCTCTCCGTGACCACCGTGCCGGACCCGGCGCCGGGCCACGGCGAGGTCGTCGTCAAGGTCACCGCCGCCGGGCTGTGCGGTACCGATGTGCACATGCTGGCGGGCGAGTTCGGGCCCACCCGGTACCCGGTGATCCCGGGGCACGAGTTCTCCGGCGAGATCGTCGCGGTGGGCGAGGGCGTCACCGCCTTCGCCGAGGGCGACAAGATCGCCGCCGACCCGGCGATCTACTGCGGCGCGTGCCACTTCTGCGCCATCGGCCGCGGCAACCTCTGCGAGCAGTGGGGCACGATCGGCATCACCGTGGACGGCGCCGCCGCCGAGTACGTGAAGGTACCGGCCCGCAACTGTTACCGGCTGCCGGAGACCGTCGAGCTGCGGCACGCCCCGCTCATCGAGCCGCTGTCGACGATCGTGCGCGGCTTCGACATCGTCGACCCCAAGCTCGGCGACAACTTCCTGATCTACGGCGCGGGCACCATGGGCCTGCTGTACATGCAGGTCGCCCAGCGCGCCGGGGCGGGCTCCGTCTCCGTCGTGGACATCAACGAGGACCGTCTCACGGTGGCGAAGAAGCTCGGCGCCGACCACGTCGCCACCAGCGCGGACGACCTGGAGCGGCGGCTGGGCTGGGAGGTCGTCACGGACTGCACCGGCAACATCAAGGCCATCGAGGACGGGCTGACCCGGCCGATCCGCGGCGGCACGTTCCAGCAGTTCGGCTGCGCCCCCGACCAGGAGCTGGCGAAGTTCTCGCCGTTCCGGATCTACAACGACGAGATCCGCATCGTCGGCTCGATGGCGATCCTGCACAGCTACGGGCGCGCCGTGGAGCTGCTCGGCAAGGGCGTCATCGACTCCGAGACGATGATCACCCACCAGTTCGCGCTGGACGAGTACGCCGAGGCCCTGGAGACCTTCAAGCGCGGCACGGGCCGCAAGCTCCAGATCGTCCCGGACAAGGTCCCGGCGTAACCGGGGCCGCGGAGAGGCCCGCCCGGGCGGCGGCCGTGGTGACCTCCAGATAGGCCGGTTCACAGCGCATCACGGCCGCAATCCGGTCACCCGGTGCGTTGTCCAGGGAGTGCTGACAGTGCGTCAGCGAGGCGAACGGAGCAGGGCGGGCGCGCGTCGGCAGGCCGCCGCGGGAGCCCGCTCCTATGCTCGGAGGCATGAAGCCCAACGACATTCTGCGCCGGCACGGCCAGGCCATCGAGCTGTTCGGGGACCGCATCCACGCGGTGGGCGACGACCAGTGGGACGCCGCGACACCGTGCACGAACTGGACAGTGCGCGACCTGGTGAACCACCTCACCGCCGAGCAGCTGTGGGTGCCGCGGCTGGTGCGGGACGGTGCCACCATCGAGGAGGTCGGCGAGGACTTCAGCGGCGACGTGCTGGGCGAGGACCCGGTCGCGACCTGGGACCGCGCCGCGGTGGCCGCGGTCGCGGCGTTCACCGAGCCCGGCGCACTGAACCGCCGGGTCCATCTGTCGTACGGACCGACCGGCGCGGCCGCGTACTGCAGTCAGATGACGATGGACGCGGTCGTGCACGCCTGGGATCTGTCACGGGCGGTCGGCGCGTCCGAGGAGCTGCCGAAGGAGCTGGTGACCGCGGCGCTGCGGGAGGTCGAGCCGTATGCAAAGGACCTCGGCGAATCGGGGCTCTTCGCGCCGGCGATCGAGCCGCCGCCGGGCGCCGACGAGCAGACCCGGCTGCTCTGCCTGCTGGGCCGCCGTCCGTAGCCGACGGCCCGAAGAGGTGCCGGCCGGGACTCCGGCCGGCCGTACGCGTCAGCAGCCGACGCGTCAGTCGATCCCGCGGAAGATGTGCTGCTCAGCCGTCGATTCGTCGTCGCAGCCCGCCAGGTGGACCGGGGCGCAGCGGCTCCAGACCTCGAGGTTCCGCACCTCCCGGATGCGCCCTTGGCGCTCGCCCTGCTTCGGTCGGGGCTGCTTGCTGATCGTCTGTTCCGGTGCCACCACGCACTCCTTAGCCAAAGGGATGAGGTACTTGACGCGGTGGCGCCGTATGTCATAACCGGGAGTTCGGCCATGGTTCGTGGCGCATCCCGCGACGGGCCGAGGATGTCGGCATCTCCCAGACAGGTCGTCCGTCGCCCTCAGCCTAACGACATGAGTTCCCCGCTGCGCGGTAATTACCGTCGATCGGGTTACAGGCCGGAGAAAGTGCCCTCGTACGGCCCGTTTCAGCCACCCCGGCGGCGTGCGGTCGCGCCCCGTACGGCCGCGTCCGGCGGCGGTGCGGAGACACGGGCGGCCGATGCCGGGCGCCGGGCCGGACGCGGTGCTACGGATAGGCATATGGAGTGGTTCCCGGCACCCGAGTACTGGCTGGGCCGGCTGGTCTTCCAGCGGGCCCTGGCCGCGCTGTACATCATCGCGTTCGTGTCGGCGGCGCTGCAGTTCAGGGCGCTGATCGGGGAGCGCGGCATGACTCCGGTACCGGACTTCGTGCGCCGCGTGCCGTTCCGGGCGGCGCCGTCGGTCTTCCACTGGCGCTTCTCGGACCGCTTCTTCGCGTGCTGGGCGTGGGCGGGGGCGCTGCTGGCGGCGGCCGTGCTGGCGGGCGCCGCCGACGCCGTGCCGCTGTGGGCGGCGATGGTGTGGTGGGCCGTGCTGTGGGCGATGTACCTCTCGATCGTCAACGTCGGGCAGACCTGGTACGGCTTCGGCTGGGAGACGCTGCTCCTGGAGACCGGCGCGCTGGCGGTCTTCCTGGGCAACGCGCGCACCGCGCCGCCCGTCCTCGTCCTGTGGCTGCTGCGCTGGCTGCTGTTCCGGCTGGAGTTCGGCGCGGGGCTGATCAAGATGCGCGGCGACCCGTGCTGGCGCGACCTGACCTGCCTGTACTACCACCACGAGACGCAGCCCATGCCGGGCCCGCTGAGCTGGTTCTTCCACCATCTGCCGCGGCCGCTGCACCGCGTCGAGACGGCCGCGAACCACGTGGCGCAACTCCTCGCGCCCGTCCTCCTCTTCACCCCGCAGCCGATCGCCACCTGGGCGGCGCTGGCGATGATCGTCACCCAGCTGTGGCTGGTGCTCTCCGGTAATTTCGCCTGGCTGAACTGGGCGACGATCGTGATCGCGGTGTCCGTCGTGGACGCCTCGGCGGTCGGCCTCGGCGGCCTCGCGGGCCCGTCGTCGGACCTCGCCCCTCCCCCGCTCTGGTACGAGATCGTGGTCATCGCCGCGACCGCGGGGGTCCTGGTCCTCAGCTACCGCCCGGCGCTCAACCTGCTCTCCCGCCGGCAGCGGATGAACACGTCCTTCGAGCCGCTGCACCTGGTCAACGCGTACGGCGCATTCGGCTCCATCACCCGTATCCGGCACGAGGTGGTCATCGAAGGCACGGCGGACGAAGTGATCACTGAGGACACGGAGTGGCGGGAGTACGACTTCAAGGGGAAGCCGGGGGATGTGCGCCGGATGCCGCGCCCCTACGCTCCGTACCATCTGCGGCTGGACTGGCTGATGTGGTTCGCGGCGCTGTCGCCGGGGTACGCGGGCCGCTGGTTCGGCCCGTTGCTGGAACGTCTCCTCGAAAACGACCGCGACACCCTGCGCCTGCTCCGCCGCAACCCCTTCCCCGACGCGCCGCCCCGGCACGTACGGGCGCTGTTCTACCGCTACCGCTTCACGACCTGGCGGGAACTGCGGGAGACCGGCGCGTGGTGGCACCGGGAGCCGGTACGGCAGTTCTTTCCGCCGACAGCTCTGCGCGAAAGGCCCTGACCATGTCGCGTGCGTGCCGCAGCCCGATCCGGGTGACCTCGCGCTCGACGTCGTCCAGCTCGGCGAGCACCTCGTCGTACGGCCATCCCGTCCGCGCCCGGGACTTCACCAGCCCCAGCCGCGCGAGCGCGCTGCCGCGCGGCTCGGACATGGCCCGGAACTCCTCCAACGCGCCCCGGTAGACGGCACGGGCCTCCTCGTACCGCCCGGCCCGGTACAGCACGTTCCCGCGCATCTTGTGGTTGTACGCCAGCGCGCCGGCGAGATCGAGATCCCGGCACAGCTCCTCCCCCTTGCTGAGCAGCCGCAACGCTTCCTCCGTCGCCCCCAGAACGGACCGCACATCGGCGACCCCGCGCAACGACCACGCGAGCCCCCGCACGTCGTCGGCGCCCTCGGCAATCCGCACCGACTCCTCGAACAGCTCCAGCGCCTTCCCGTACTCCCCCTTGTTGCGGTGCATCTGCGCGATCCCCGACATCGCCCACACCATGTGCCGGGCCTCGCCGTGCGCCCTGGCCTGCGCCAGCAGTTCCTCGTGCAGCGCGGCGACGGCCTCGTAGTCGCCCTGTATCCGGCCGGTCTCGGCGAGCCCGGCCAGCGCGTACCCGTGAGCGAGGCGGTCGCCGCCGCGGTCGGCGAGCTCCACGGCCGCGGCGAGCAGCCGACGGGCCAGCGCGAGGCGCCCGCGCTGACGGGCGAGAGTACCGCCGCTCCACAACGCCCAGGCCATCCCACCGGCGTCCCGCGCGGCCCGCGCGCTGCGGTAACTGGCCCGCCACGCGTCCTCCGCCTCCGCCACGCGCCCGAGCCGCCGCCCGGCCTCCGCCTCCGCGAGCGCAGCCCGCGCGGCATCCCCCGGCGTCCCGGCCGCGTCCCGCACTCTCCGCGCCGCGACGAGCACGTCCTCGTACGAGGAGTTCACACTCAACTCCGCCCCCAGCTCCCCCTGATACTCCGGAGCGAATGCCTTCCCGTACATCGCGAGCCTCCTGGTCATGTCGGTCGTCGAGGCTCGACGCTATGCGGCCCGGACCCCGCCATTCGTCCCTCTACCTGCGGTTATCTGGGTCCGCCGAGGGATGTACGGAGGGCTGGGCGATCACCTTGGAGATGTACGGGGAGTCCCCTAGGGGGCGGAGCCTGGCGGCTAGGGAGTGCGCTCGACGACGTCGGCTTCCACCTCCGCTTCCGCCGCGGTTCCGGAGTCGGCGGCGGTTCCGCTGTCGGCGGCGGTTCCGCTGTCGGCGGCCGGGGTGGAGTGCAGCTTGGCGGGCCGCTTCGTGCCGCTGACGAACAGCGACACGAGGAACGCGAGCACACCGATGACGCCGGCGACCATGAACGCCGTGCGCAGACCGCCGGCGTCGGGTGCCCCCGACGGGTCGGAGGTGCTCAGGGAGGCGACGGTGACGAAGACGGCCGTGCCGAACGCGCCCGCGACCTGCTGAAGCGTGGCGAGGATCGCGCTGCCGTGGGAATGCAGGTGGTCGTCCAGAGCGCTCAGGGACTCGGTCATCAGCGGCGTCATCATCAGCCCGAGCCCGGCCATCAGCAGGATGTGGATGGCGATGACCGCGGCCAGCGGCGAGCCGGCGCCGAGGAACGTGAAGAGCCACATCGATACGGCGAGGGCCAGCGCGCCCGGAATCACCAGCGGGCGGGCGCCGAAGCGGTCGAACAGCCGCCCCACCGGACGACCCAGCAGGCCGAGCAGCAGCCCGCCGGGGAGGACGGCCAGACCGCTGACGAACGTACTGGTGTGCAGCACGGTCTGGAGGTACAGCGGCAGCATGATCGACCCGACGCCCAGCAGGCACATGAACAGCAGCGCCGACAGGACCAGCGCCACAGTGAAGGAACGGGTCCTGAACGGGCGCAGGTCGAGCAGGGCGCGGTCCGCGCGCTGCAGGCTGAGCTGGCGTGCGACGAACACGCCCAGCGAGGCGAGGCCGACCACGATCGGGATCCACGGCGGTACCGCGTGCTCCCCGCCGCCGGACTCGCCGACGGTCGCCAGGCCGTAGAGAACGCCGCCGAAGCCGACGGCGGACAGCACCACCGAGAGCAGGTCCAGCGGCACCTTGCGCGTCTCGCTGTCCAGGCGCATCCAGACCGCCCCCATGACGAGCGCGGCCACCGCGAGCGGCAGCACGATCCAGAACATCCAGCGCCAGCCCAGCGAGGCGAGCACCGCACCGCCCACCGTCGGCCCCACAGCGGGGGCGACCGCGATGACGATGCTGATCGTGCCCATCGTCGCGCCGCGCTTCTCGGACGGTACGAGGCGCATCACCGAGGTCATCAGCAGCGGCAGCATGACGGCGGTGCCGCACGCCTGCACCACGCGCCCGGCCATCAGCACCCCGAACCCGGGCGCGAGGCCGCTGACGAGCGTGCCCACGCTGAACAGGGTCAGCGAGGCCAGGAAGACCTGGCGCGCGGTGAAACGTTCGAGCAGGAAGCCGGTGATGGGGATGATCACGGCCATGGTCAGCAGGAAGCCGCTGGTCAGCCACTGCACCGTCGTGGTGGAGATGCCCAGGTCGACGGTGAGGTCGCGCAGGGCGACGCTCAGGATCGTCTCATTGAGGATCATCACGAAGGCCGAGACGACCAGCACGGCTATGAGTACGGAAGCGCGCACGGGAGCGCGCGCGGGGGAACTGCCGGGCGGAGAGTCCACGCCCCCGGCGTTCGCGGGTTCGATCATGGTCGGGCACACCTCACTGGATTTCGTAGCTCAGTCATCGGGGGCGGGCGCCGGGGTCGGCGTTCAGCACAGCCTCCGTCGGGACGGGCACTTCCGCTCACTGCGGTCGGTCCGGAATTACGCGATGGCTGCCGCCGCCCCTTGCATACGGTCCCCCCAGAGCGTCACCTGCACGGTGTCCACAACCCCTGCCCCCGTTTTCGTCATCGCTCCGCCAGTCTATTGAATGCGCGAAGTGAGCACGGAAAATAAACGGCGTCGCCCGCTGTTGCCGGTGACCGGCGCGGGGCGGCGGCAGCGGGGACAACGGCGGCCGTAGGCTGGAGCCGTGCACATCTGTTTCATCTGCAGCGGGAACATCTGCCGGTCCCCGTCGGCCGGGCTGGTCTTCGGCGAACAGCTGCGCCGGGCGGGACTGGACGACGCGGTACGGGTCAGCAGCGCCGGCATCGGCCCCTGGCACGCCGGCGAGCCGATCGACGAGCGGGCCGGCGAAGTACTGACGCGGCACGGCTATCCGACCCGGCACATCGCGGCCCAGATCGGTGCCGAGCATCTGGACGCCGATCTGTTCGTGGCGATGGACCGCGGCCATGAAAAGGCGTTGCGCCGCATGGTCACGGATCCGTCCCGTATCCGGCTGCTGCGGTCCTTCGACCCGCAGGCCGCCGGCGAGCGGGAAGTGCCGGACCCGTACTACGGCGGTCCGGAGGGCTTCGACGAGATGCTGGCCATGATCGAAGCTTCGACGCCCGGCCTGCTCGCCTGGGTACGCGAGCGCCTGGACTCGGAGGCCGAGCGCCTGGACTCGGAGCGCGAGCGCCAGGACGAGGCATGACCGCGGGCCCGGGGGCGGCGGGTGACGAGGGCCCGGGGGCCGTGGCGGCCCGGCTCACCCGGCAGTCGGCAACCGGTGAACGGCGGATGTCCGCCGCGCTCGCCGAGGTCACGCTCGACGGCGGGCGGACGGTGATGGTCAAGCGCGGCGACGACCCCGGCGCGGTGCGGGCCGAGGCGGCCGGGCTGCGCTGGCTGGCCGAGGCCGGCACGGTCCGGCTCCCGGCGGTGCACGGCCATGACGGGCGCTGGCTGGTGATGGACCGGGTGGCGGCCGGCCGGCCGAGCGCGGCGGCCGCGGACCGCTTCGGCCGCGACCTGGCCGCCCTGCACGCCGCCGGCGCGCCCGCGTTCGGCGCCCCGCCCCCCGGCGGGCCCGAGGACGCCACCATCGGACTCGCCCCGATGCGCAACGTCCCCGGCACCGACTGGCCGCGCTGGTACGGCGAGTACCGAGTGCTGCCCTATCTGCGCCGCGCGGTCGACGACGGCACGGTACGCCCCACCGAGGCAGCCGTGATCGAGCGCGTGGTGGAGCGGCTGCCCGAGCTGACGGGCCCGGCCGAGCCGCCCGCCCGGCTGCACGGCGATCTGTGGAACGGCAACGTGCTGTGGGGCGCCGACGGCGACGCCTGGCTGATCGACCCGGCCGCGCACGGCGGACACCGCGAGACCGACCTGGCCATGCTCCATCTCTTCGGCTGCCCGCACCTGGACCGCGTACTGGGCGGCTACCAGGCCACGGCACCCCTCGCCGACGGCTGGGCGGACCGCATCGGCCTGCACCAGCTCTTCCCCCTGCTGGTGCACACGGTGCTCTTCGGCCGCGGCTACGCGGAGCAGGCACTCGCGGCATCCAGGGCGGCCCTGTCTCTCTGACGGTGCATCAGCTCCCCATCGGCGCCAGCGGCCGCCGGGGCGGCGCGCGGGCCGAGGTATTCAAGTAGTGAACCTGCGTCAGGTCGATCAGTGCGTTTTTGTGAGAGGTCTTGACTGCTTTCGTCAAAGCCTCAACAATCACCGCTAATCAAGCCCTGCTGCAGCACTCGGACGCTTCAAGTCCTGAAGCGACAGAAGCATCTGAAGCAACAGCAGCGGCCGACACCCCTGCCCGGGATCGCGGGAGCCCGGATCTTTCGCCACGCGGGCAACGACGCCCGCAGCGAGGCACGCGTGGCGCGAAGCCGTACAGCTCGACGAGCCGCGTTGTGAAGGAGACCTCCCCGTGCCTGCCCCCTCGCACAACTCCCCGTCACCGGCCGTGCCCGCCGGTTCCGGGCACAGCCGCCGCGATCTCCTCAAGCAGTTCGGCGGCACCGCGGCCGCCGTCGCCCTGCTCGCCGCCATGGGGCCGCTCGGCGCGGCCGCGCCCGCCGCCGCGGCGCCCACCGCCGACCGCAGGATCAAGAAGCTGCTCGGCAGACTCACCCTCGACGAGAAGATATCCCTCGTCCACGGAGCGACCGACCCCGAACGGCTAGGCCAGGCCGGGTACCTCCCCGGCGTTCCGCGCCTCGGCATCCCCGAACTCCGGCTGACCGACGGGCCGGCCGGCGTCAACGTCGTCGCCTCCGCCACCGGCCTGCCTCCGGTGGCCACGCTCGCCGCCTCCTTCGACCGCGAACTGGCCCGTGAATACGGCGAGTTGCTCGGCCGCGAGGGCCGCACCCTGGGGCTGGACCTCCAGCTCGCCCCGCAGATGGAGCTGTCCCGCGCGCCGTACTTCAGCCGCAACAAGGACCAGACGGGCGAGGATCCGTACCTCAACGGACAGCTCGCCGCGGCCCAGGTCCAGGGGATCCAGGCCCAGGACATGCTCGCCCAGGCCAAGCACTACCTGGCCAACAACCAGCGCTACGGCGAGTTCGACCGCACCCGCCCCGACGACCCGGCGGCCAACTTCGACTTCCGGGTCGACGACCGCACCCTGCACGAAATTTATCTGCCCGCCTGGGAAGCCGTGGTACAAGCCGGTGTCGCCTCCGTCATGGCGGCCTACAACCACCTCAACGGCGAGTGGAACGCCGAGAACAGGACGACCCTCACCGGCATCCTCCGCGGCGAGCTGGGCTTCGACGGCTTCGTCACCTCCGACTGGGGCGCCACGCACAGCATCTCGCTGGAGGCCGGCCTCGACATGCAGATGCCGGACGGCTCCTTCTTCGGCGCCCCGCTGAAGAAGGCGATCGAGGACGGCACCGTCCCCGAGTCGGCGCTCGACACCGCCGTCGGCCGCATCCTCGGCCAGTACGACCGCTTCGGCATGCTGGACGGCACCCGCAAGCCGGCCCCTCAGACCATCGATGTCGAGGCCGGCGCCCGCACCGCACGCAAGGTCGCGGCCCAGGGCGCCGTACTGCTGGCGAACGACGGCGGCCTCCCGCTGAGCCGGTCCGCACTCGCCTCGCTCGCGCTGATCGGCCCGACGGCCGCCCAGGTGGCGGTCTCCGTGGCCGGCGAGCGGGCCTACGGCTTCGAGGACCGCATGGTCAGCCCGCTGGACGCGCTGAAGAAGACGCTCGGCGACGGCCACGACGTCTCGTACTCGGTCGGGGTGGATCTCACCGGCACCGCCGTACCGGCCTCGGTCCTCACCCCGGCCGGCGGCGAGGGACACGGCCTGACCCGCAAGCCCGCGGACGGCGGCGAGGCCGCCGCGGACCCGACCGTGGACCCGGCCGTCGACTTCACCGGTGACGCGGCGCTCCCCGCAGGCTCCTCCTGCTCCTGGACCGGCACGCTGACGCCGCCGAGCAGCGGCGAGTACGCGCTCAAGATCCAGGCATGGGGCGCGGCGGCGAAGCTCACCCTGGACGGCCGCGAGATCGCCTCGGCCGGCACCGCGCGCGACGGCTTCGCCCGCAAGTGGTCGAGCATCGTGCCGACCACGGACGGTCTCGACAACGGCCAGGCCACGGCGCGGCTGGAGGCCGGCAAGGAGTACCGGGTCGGGATCACCGCTACCGGCTGGGCGAAGGGCGTCCACGGCCGGGGCCCGGTCCAGGTGCGGTTCGCCTGGGTCACTCCCGAGCGGCGCGCCGCCGACGTCAAGGCCGCGGCGCGGCTCGCCAAGAAGGTGCACACTCCCGTGGTCTTCGCCTTCAACGGCTCGGGCGGGACCACCGGCGGATCGGGCGACCGCACCACCCTCGCCCTGCCCTCCCACCAGGACGAGTTGATCGAGGCGGTCGCCGCGGCGAACCGCAACGTCATCGTCGTCCTCAACGTCGGCGACCCGGTCACCATGCCGTGGCGGGACAAGGTCGGCACGATCCTGCTGGCGGGTTATGTGGGCCAGGAAGGCGGCTGGTCCACGGCCGATCTGCTGCTCGGCAAGGCCGTACCGGGCGGGAAGCTCACCGTCACCTATCCGCGGAAGGAAGCGGACCATCCCGTCCTCGACCCCGCCCACCCCGAGCGTTACTACGGCGTCGACAACACCGTCACGTACACCGAAGGCATCTTCGTCGGCTACCGCCACTTCGACCGGGAAGGCATCGAACCGCTCTTCCCGTTCGGCCACGGCCTGTCCTACACGAGGTTCGGCTACGACCGGCTGTCGGTGCGCGGCGCGGGCGACGGCCTGGAGGTCGCCTTCACCGTGACCAACCGCGGCCGGCGCAGGGGCGCCGAGGTGCCCCAGGTCTACGTCGGCCCCGCTGCCGGCGCGCCCGTCGAGATGGCGGCGAGGTCGCTGGCCGGCTTCGAGCGCCTCGACCTGGCCCCTGGTGAGTCGCGTCGCGTCCGCGTGCGCGTCTCCGCCCGCCAACTGTCCTACTGGGACACCGACAACCAGCGCTGGGTACTCCCGACCGCCCCTCGCCCGGTATACGTCGGCTCCTCCTCCCGCGACATCCGCCTCACCGGGACGGGGACTGCCGGCAACCGCTGACCCGTCGAGCCCGCCGCGGGCCGGGGACGGCAACGAGCGTCCCCGGTCCCTAGAGGCCCAGCTCCGCGAGGGTGCGGGCGATCTCCGTCCGGGAGGAGCAGCCGAGTTTGCCGAGGATGTGCTCGACGTGGGCGTCCACGGTGCGCTTGGAGATCACCAGCCGCTCGGCGATCTCACGGTTGGACAGGCCCTGGCCGACCAGTTCGGCGACCTCGCGCTCGCGGCGGGTCAGGGTGTCGCACGTGCGCCGCTCGGCACGGGCGGACGGCACCGTGCCGGGGGTGCCCGTGTCCGCCTCGGCGAGGTCGACCGCCTCCCGTACCGGCAGCTCGGCGCCGCGCCGACGCAGTCGCTCGAAGCGCACCGCGCCCAGCTTCCGGGCGGCCTCGGCCCGTGCGCCGTCGTAAGCGCCGGTCAGCACCCGCAGCCCGAGCAGGCAGGCGTGCATGTCCTCCCCCAGTTCCTCGGCCGCCCCCACCAGCCAGGCCGTGCGGTCGTACCGGCCCTGGTCCGCGGCGAGCCAGGCCAGGATGCCCAGCCCGGCCTCCACCCCGAACTTGTCGGCCATGCGGTACTTCTGCCGGGTGGCCGCCCGCGTGGCCGACGAGGCCGCCGCGATGTCTCCGACCCGCCAGTGCGCCAGGCCCTGCGCGAAGCCCAGATAGCCGCGGGTCCAGGACTCTCCCGGGTGCTCGGCGAGGTACGTCAGGGACTCGTCGGCCAGCGCCAGCGCCCTGTGCGGGTCCCCGTCCATGGCCTGAAAGCAGCTGTAGTCCATCAACGTCACCGCCAGGGCCGAGCGGTCGCCGAGGCGCCGGAACTGCTCGACGGCCTCGTCGAAGAAGGCGAAGCCGGTGGCCGTTTCGCCGCCGCTGCAGTGCGCGGACCCCGAGTAGTGATCGGTGTAGGCCAACAGGCGTTTGCTGCCGAGCTGTTGGGCGATGGCCCGGCACTCCTGGATCACGGCCCGTGCCGCTGTGGCGTCGGCCTGCCGGACGGCGTAGTAGCACAGCAGGCGCAGCGCGTCCGCCCGCTGCGGTACCGGATCGGGCGCCTGCTCCAGGCACCGCGTCAGCCAGCGGCGCCCCTCGCTGAAATACGATCCGAAGGCCCAGTAGTGGCCGAGCGAGACCGCGAAGGCCAGCGCCTCCGAGGCGCCTCCTGCCCGCCGGCAGGCGTAGCCGAGCGCGGCCCGTACGTTGGCGTGCTCGCGGTTCACCGCCCGGAAGAGCTCGACCTGCTCGCTGCTGCACCAGCGGTTCTCGAGGCGTTGGACCAGTGCCCTGAAGTACACCAGGTGGCGCTCCAGACAGGCGGTTTCCTCCTCTGCACCGAGACTCGCGAGCCATTCGGCGCCGTACTCGCGGATCGTGTCGAGGAGCCGGTATCGGGTGCACTCCTCGCGGCCATCGGGGTCGTCCGGGTCAGCGGGTTCGTCGAGCCGTGTGACGACGGACTTGTCGACCAGCCCGATCAGCGTCTCGACCGCCTCATCGGCGGACAACGACGTGTCGCGGCACACCTCCCGTACCGCGCTCAGGTCGAACGAACCCGCGAAGACCGACATCCGTGCCCACAGCAGCCGTTCGGCGTCCGTGCACAGCTCGTGGCTCCAGCCGATGGCCGTACGCAGCGTCTGATGACGCGCCGGCTCGGTGCGGCGGCCGCCGGCCAGCACCCGGAAGCGCTCCTCCAGCAGGGCCACCAGATGCTTGAGTCCCACGGCCCGCAGCCGTACGGTCGCCAGCTCGATGGCCAGTGGGATGCCGTCCAGGCGGCGGCACACGGTCTCGACGTCGGCGCGGTTCCCGTCCGTGACGGTGAAACCGGCAATGACGGCCGCGGCACGCTGCGCGAACAGCTCGACGGCCGTATCGAGGGGCAGCGGCGGCACGGGGAAGACATGCTCGCCGGGTACGTCCAGTGGCTGGCGGCTGGTGGCGAGCACGGTCACTCCGGGCGCCTCGCCGAGCACGATGTCCGCGAGCATCGCGCAGGCGTCGACCAGATGCTCACAGGTGTCCAGGATCAGCAGCAGCCGCCGTTCCCGCACATGCTCGACGAGGGCGTCCAGGGGCTCGGCGGCGGACTGCGGTGGGACGCCGAGCAGCGTACACAGAGCGCCGGGCAGCAGCTCGGGGTCGCGCAGGGCGGTCAGCTCGGCCACGCAGAGCCCGTCGGCGAAGTCCGCCCTGACGGCGGCGGCCGTGCGCAGCGCGATCCGCGTCTTGCCGACGCCGCCCGGCCCCATGAGCGTCACCAGCCGCGACTCGGCCAGCATCCCGCGCACACGGGCGAGTTCTTTCCTACGACCGACAAAACCGGTCAGCTCGGCAGGAAGACCGCCACTGCACCGGCTGAATCCCACCGCCATCGCACCCGTCCCATGGCCACTTGCAGGGGCACATACGATACGCCGAACGGGCCACGTTTTCGGGCGCTGCCACGGGTGCTGGGCACCCGCGGGGGTGACGCTGTGCCTAGGCGTTGCCGAGTTGGCCGGCCAGGTCGGCCAGGTCGGTGGTGTGGAGCTCGAAGCGGTCCCCGGGGGTGGG
>NZ_NHSG01000366.1:0-14404 GCF_020024005.1 Streptomyces purpurogeneiscleroticus | reverse complement strand
GGTATGGGTGTGGGCGTTGATGCGTCTGTATGGGGCTGCAGTCGTCAGCGGGCGAACTTGTCCGCGCCGAGGTGGCTTCGGTACGTCTCCGTCATGAAGGCGCTGACCACGACCAGGGCCAGTACCGCCGCCGCGGCGAGGTAGACCCACACGGCGTAGATCGTGTCGAAGCTGGTGACCAGCAGGGCGGCGACGAACGGTGTGATGCCCATGAAGACGGAGAACGAGCTGTTGTACGCGATGGCACTGGCGCTGAACCTGGTGCGGGTGGCGAAGAGCTCAGCGGCGCAGACCGTGACGATGCCGGTCAGGAAGAACTCCGGGATGATGTAGATGAGCTGGCTGGCGATCGCGGCGCCGAACGTGGCCTGTTCGCCGACGAAGAAGGCCAGTGGGACGAGGACGATGCAGGCGATGGCGCCCATGATCAGCATCGGCTTGCGGCCGATGCGGTCCGAGAGGATGCCTGCGAGGGGCAGCAGCGGGATGAGGACCGCGACCGAGATCGCGTTGGATGTCAGCGCCATCCAGCGGGGCAGGCCCAGCGTCCCCGTCAGGTACTCGGGGTAGAAGGTGACCCAGCTGTAGGAGAGGATCGCCAGCATCACCGAGACGCCGCAGAAGACGAGTATCGGCCGCAGCTGTGAGCGGAACGCCTCGCGGATGGGTGCCTTGACGACCTGGGTGCCGTCCTCCGTGGCGCGGATGAATTCGGGCGTCTCCTCGATGCGCTTGCGCAGCCAGACCCCGACCGCGCTCAGCGGGAGCGCGAGCAGGAACGGGATGCGCCAGCCGTAGGAGTTCAGGGCCGGCCCCTCGAACACCGCGCTGGTCAGCGCGGCGGTACCGGCTCCCGCGAGGATGCCGAAGAAGCAGCTGTTCGAGGCGTACGAGGCGTAGTAGGCGCGCCGCTTGGGCTCGGCCCACTCCACGATGAAGGCCACCGCTCCGACGTACTCACCGCCGGAGACCATGCCCTGGACGATGCGGATCACCAGGAGGAGGAGCGGTGCGGCGATGCCGATCTGCTGGTACGTCGGCAGTGCGCCGATCATGGCGGTGGTCACGCCCATGACCACAAGGGTCCACAACAGCGCCTTCTTGCGGCCCACCCGGTCGCCCCAGCGGCCGACCAGGGTGCCGCCCAGGGGGCGGAACAGACACGCGATCGCGATGAGCGCGTAGGTGCTCAGCACCGCGACGGCGGGGTCGCTGCCGGGGAAGAAGGCGGGGGCGAGGACCGGGGCCATGTAGCCGTAGAGCCCGTAGTCGAACTGTTCCACGAAGTTGCCGATACTTCCCGCGCCGATGGCCCGGCGTATCGCCTTCCGGTTCTCGGGGTCGGCGGTGTTTCTGTCGCCGGTGGCTGTGGGTGGCGCTACAGCGGACATGGCTTCTCCGTTCGCGCGGTGGGAGGGAGTCAGGAGGCACGTACGCGACTGTGGCGTGCATACGTATGAACTGGGGGGCTGTGCGGGACCCTAGAGAGGGCGGTGGGGCGCGTCAATGGGTGGGACGTGAATCAGATGTGGCGCTGCGCAGGCTCGGCACGAGGTGCAGTGAGGGCGCGGAAGGTGTCCATCAGGACGTGCGCCATGTTGTAGAGCACCAGCTGGGCACCCGCCTGCTCGGCGGCCCTGGCGCCCGCCGTGTCGGGCACGATGGACATGACCGCGCGGCCGGCGTCGTGTGCTGTCCCGTGCGTCGCGGCGATGAGCTTGTCGATGGCTTCCTTACCGGGGAAGCCGCAGTCCACGGTCAGGTCGGCAGGGCCCACCAGGACCGCGTCGATGCCTTCCGTGGCGACGATCTCCGCGGCCGCTGCACAGGCCCGCGCCGTCTCGATCATCGCCACGACCAGGGTCTCCTCCGAGGCGGCGAGGTGCTCGGCGGCCGTCACCGTACCGAAACGGCCCGCCCTGCTGTACGTGGCGAAGCCCCGCTCCCCCAGCGGTGGATAGCGGTCCGCCGCCACCGCCCGCCGTGCGTCCGCTGCACTGTCGATGTGCGGATGGATGAGGCCGGCGGCGCCCAGATCCAGGCAGCGCAGGGCCAGTGCGGGCTCGGCGGTACCGACGCGGACGAGTACGTCGATGCCCTGCGCGGCGGCCGCGGTGAGATGGTGCTGGAGCGCCGTGGTGTCGGCCGGACCATGTTCGCAGTCGATGACTACGTAGTCGAGACCGGCGACACCCGCCATTTCCACCAGCGTCTCCGACGGGAGGCGGAGCAGCGCGCCGTAGAGACGCTCCCCCGCGGCCAGCCGTTGTTTGAGGGAGCGGCGGCCCTCCGGCCGGGCCGTCATCGTGCCACCATCCCCGCGGACAGGTCGATGTCGGCGCCGCACAGGCCCGGCATCCGCAGCATCGCCGTCACGGCCGCACCCACCTCTTCCTCGGTGACCATCCGGCCGAGGGCCGACCGTGACACGAAGGCCGCCTCCGCCTCCTCGTAACTGCTGCCGGTCCGCTCCGCCTCCAGGCGGAAGTTGCGCTCCATCCGCGGGCCCGAGACCGGTCCGGGAGAGAGGGAGTTGACCGTGACGCCCAGCGGTCCCACTTCGCCCGCGAGTGTGGTGGTGAGGCCGATGACCGCCATCTTCGACGCGCAGTAGGGGGTGCGTCGCAGGAGCGGCCGCTTCCCCGACACCGAGGCGATGTTGATGACGTCGCCCGCGCCCCGCCCCGTCATGGCGGGCAGGAAGGCGCGGCACATCAGGAACACACCGCGGACGTTGACACTGAACACCTCGTCCCAGTCGTCCGCCGAGATGTCGGTCAGTGGGGCCACCGGCCCGGCGATCCCGGCGTTGTTGACGAGGATCGAAATCTCCTCGTCGGCGAGGCTTTCGGCGAGCGCCGCCACGTCGGCGGGGTCGGACACGTCGCAGACCCGGTGGGTGACGTCCGGGCCGAGTCGCGTTGCGGTCTCCTTGAGGGCGCGCTCGTTGCGGCCGGTGATGACCACGCGTGCGCCGTCGGAGAGCAGGGCGCGCGCGATGGCCGCGCCGAGTCCGCTGCCGCCGCCGGTGACGAGTGCGGTACGCCCTTCCAGTGGTGCGGCGGCGCCCGTCATACGTCACCCCCGACGTTCCACGGCAGGGTACCGTCGCCGTACTTCGCCGCCCGTACATCACCGGAGCGGGCGTGCCCCTCGAACAGCTCGACGCGGGCCGCGCGGCCGCACACCTCGCCCAGCCGCGCCGCCGAGGCGGGGTCCGTGACCTCCTGGTACGTCACCGTCTTGAGGTACTTCCCCACCCACAGGCCGCCGGTGTAGCGGGCGGCGCCGCGGGTCGGCAGGACGTGGTTGGTACCGATGACCTTGTCGCCGTACGAGACGCAGGTGCCCTCGCCGAGGAAGAGCGCGCCGTAGTCACGCATCCGGTCCAGGGCCTGGCGCGGGTTCTCAGTGAGGATCTCGACGTGTTCGCTGGCGTAGGAGTCCGCGATGTCGAATGCCTCGTCGAGGGAGTCGGCGACGACGATCTCGCCGTGGTCCCGCCAGGCCGGCTCGGCGAAGTCCTTGGTCGGCATGCCGGGCAGCAGCCGGTCGATGTGCCGCTCCACCTCGCGGCCGAGTTCCTCGGAGGTGGTGACGAGGACGGCGGGCGAGTCCGGGCCGTGTTCGGCCTGCGAGAGCAGGTCCACCGCGACGACGAACGGGTCGGCCTGCTCGTCGGCGACGACGAGGATCTCGGTGGGCCCGGCGAACAGGTCGATGCCGACCTCCCCGAACAGCTGGCGCTTGGCCTCGGCGACGTACGCGTTGCCCGGCCCGGCGATCAGCGGCACCCGGCCGATGCTCTCGGTGCCGATCGCCAGGGCCGCGACCGCCTGGACGCCGCCGAGCAGGTAGATCTCATCGGCCCCGGCCAGATGCATCGCGGCGACCGTCGCCGCGGGGATCTCACCGCGGATCGGCGGGGTGCAGGCGGCGACCCGGGGCACGCCCGCGACCTTCGCGGTCACGATCGTCATGTGCGCGGACGCGGTCAGCGGGTAGCGGCCACCGGGTACGTACGCACCTGCGCCGGCGACCGGCACGTGCTTGTGCCCGAGGTGCACGCCGGGCAGCGTCTCGATCTCGATGTCCTGCATCGAGTCGCGCTGTGCCTGGGCGAAGGTGCGCACCTGCTGCTGTACGAAGCGGATGTCCTCCAGCACCGTGTCCGGCACCCCGGAGACGATCTTCCGGATCTCGTCCGGGCCGAGCCGGAAGGACTCCGGGCTCCAGTTGTCGAACTTCTCGGAGTACTGGCGGACCGCCGCGTCACCCCGTTCGCGGATGTCGTCGAGGATGGCGGCGACGCGCTCGGCGACATCCGCGCGGGCCGCGCGCACCTCACCGGCGGGTATCGGGGACTTCAGATGACGGGGCATGGAGGGCTCTCCTCGGAGCGAGTGCGGAATGCGGTGGGGACGTTCAGAAGGTGGGCTGCGGTGGTTGCGTACGTTGTGCCGTCGCGAGCAGGTCGCGTACCGCGGCGGAGACAGCGCCCGGCTGCTGGATCGGCAGCAGGTGGCCCGCGCCGGGTACCGCGCTCAGCCGGGCACCCGGCACGGCCTCGGCGATCGCCCGGTGGAAGTCCGGCGGGCACAACGCGTCCCGGGTGCCGTACAGCACGGTCGTGGGGCAGCGGACGGTGCGCAGTGTGCCGTGCGCGTCGGAGCGCGTCGCCTGGGCGGCGAGCTGGGCGCGGGCGGGGTGCGGGCCGACCCGGTGGGCCATGCTCCGGTAGCGGTCCGCCAAGTCGCCGGGCGGTTCGGTCACATCGAACATGCCCGGCAGGGTCCGCTCGATGACCTCCTCGAACCGGCCTCCGGCAATCAGCTCGTCCATGGCACGCCAGGCGGCGTACTGCTCGGGGCGCGGGGCTCCCGCGTTGGTCGACATCGCGCAGAATCCCGCGACCCGCTCGGGCGCCCGGCGCAGTACTTCGAAGCCGACGATCGCCCCGAGGCTGAGTCCCACCAGGACGAACGGGCCGGGGACGGCGGACAGTACTTCGTCGGCCTGCCGGCCGATGTCCGGTTCCGTCAGTGCGACGTGGTGCACCTCATGGCGCTCGGGGAACGCCACGCCGGTCCAGAGGCCGTGGTCGCACAGCATGCCGGGGACCACGACGAGCGGCAGGGGTCCGGACGCACCGGACGCACCGTCAGGAAGCGCGGCGGCCATCAGCGGCGCGCGGAGCGGGGCAGCAGTGCGTACGGGGCGACGTAGCCGTTGTGGTCAATGCCCAGCCCGGCGTCGGCGGCGGCCTTGACCACTTCCTCGTCCCAGTCCAGGCGCACCCGGCCGTCGCCACCGTTGACGATCAGGACATCGCCCTCCGTGTCACCCACATTTCGCAGGGTGCGCCAGGCGTCCTGGGGGACGGAGAGGATGTCGCGCGGGCCGAGGCGTACCGAGACCGGGTCGGTGCGGTTCAGGGTGACTTCCCAGAGCCCGTCCTTGACGATCAGCGCCTGGGTCTCGTGCTGGCGGTGCAGCGAGATGCCCTGACCGGGCTCGGCACGCAGCCAGGCGGCGTTGTGTCCGTGCGGGTTGAAGATCCGGGGTTCCTGGTGCGGGTCCTCGGTCATGCCGTACCCGATGACGCAGCTCAGGCGTGCCCCGCCGCCCGGCAGGGTGCTGTCGAGGAAGGGCCGGTCGGACCAGACCAGTTCGTCCGCCGCGGCGACCCGCCGCTTCATCTGCTCGGGGCTGTAGCGGCGCAGCCGGTCGATGTACTCCTGCGCCATCGGCTCGGTGAGCTCGGTGCCCTCGGGGATCTCGTCGCCGGCGACCGTGTCGATGAGCTTGTTGTCGGCGGTGAGGTACAGGCCGTGGCCCTCCGCCTCGCGCAGCACCGTGGGGCCCCAGATGATGCCGCCGGTGTTGTCCATGCCGAGCACGGTGAACAGCCAGCCGTCGTCCTGGCCGGTGTTGGTGAAGCCGCGGAAGATCCAGGTGGGTACGGACACCACGTCGCCCGCCTTGAGCGGCAGTTCGCCCTCGGTGCCGTCGGCGCCCCAGCGCAGCAGGTACTCGCCCTCGGTGCAGACGAACACCTCGGCGGTGTAGTGCAGGTGGAGATTGTTCGTGATGCCGTGCGGCATGGCCGCCGCGCCGATCTGGAAGCCGTGCGGCAGGCGGAGGTTGACGTGCTGGCCGGAGGACTGCGAGACGCCGGGGCCGATCATCGCGTAGTTCTCCTTCCGGTCCGAGCCCGGCGTACGGCAGTCGATGAACGCCTGGTTGCAGGAGACGAAATCGCTGCGGCGGATCGTGCGGCGATCCAGTTCCGCGGTGGACACGACGACATCGGACATGGTCGCTCCTTCGCTCGAAGTGCGTGGGGAATGCTGTGGGAGTGCGTTGGGGGGTGCGCTGGAGTGCAAGGGACCCCGCTTGGACGCTTGGAATACGTATGCATTGATCTGACAGGCCCAGCTCCCGCACTGTCAAGGGGTCGGTGAAGACGGAGTGCAGACGTATACTCACCGCCGAGCGGGCAAGTACGGCGAACCGGGGCGAGGGGACGAGAACGACCGATGACGATTACAAGTCACGACGTGGCGAGGCTGGCAGGCGTATCGCAGGCCACGGTGTCCCGCGCGCTCCGCGACGACCACCGAGTGTCGGCGGCCACCCGGGAGAAGGTACGGCGGGCCGCGCAGGCGCTGAACTACGTGCCCAGCGAGGCCGGGCGGACGCTGTCCACCCGCTCGACGCGGCGCATCGGCGTGATCGTCACCGATCTGACGAACCCGTTCTACCCGCATGTCGTCGCCCCGCTGCACGACGAGCTCCATGCCCTCGGCTACCGAATGATGCTGATCACGGAGCGGTCCGACGAGGCGGTGGCGGGCGAGAACCTCCTGGACCAGTCCCTGGACGGGGTGGTCCTGGCCACCGCGACCACCGAGTCACGGCTGCCGGCCCAACTGGACCGCCGCGGCATCCCGTATGTATTTCTCAACCGCGACACCGGACAGCCGGGCGACTACGCGTCCGTCGTGGACAACGAAGGCGGCGGCCGGCTGGTGGCCGGCGTCCTCGCCGAGCTGGGACACCGCCGCATCGCGGGCATCTTCGGCTCGCCCAATACGACCACCGGCCGGGACCGCGAGCTCGGCTTCCGGCTGGCGCTGGCCGAGGCGGGGATCGGCCTGCCGGACAGCCGGGTCGTCCGCGGGGCGTTCGAGTACGACACGGGGTACGAGGCACTCCCCCGGCTGCTGGCCGCCGACGAGCCGCCCACGGCGGTGTTCTGCGGCAACGACGTGGTGGCCATCGGCGTGCTGAACGCGGCCGTCGCGGCCGGACTGCGGGTGCCGGACGACCTCACGGTGATCGGCTTCGACGACCTCCCGATGGCGGGCTGGGAGGTCTTCCGGCTGACCACGGTCCGCCACGACCTGCGGGAACTGGCCCGCCAGGCGGCACGGCTGCTGGTGCGCCGGATCACCGGCGAGGCCGACCCCGCCGGGGAGCGCCTCATCCTGCCGACAGAGTTCGTCCCGCGGGCCACGCACGCACGCCTTACTTGACCGCGGGCAGCGCAGGCGCACATTCCTCGCGCTCCCGCCCGCCGCCCTGCTTGCGCTGCAGCCGGAACCCCACAGTGACGAGGCCCGCCGCGAGACCGAACGAGAGCCACAGTTCGAGCCGGTGGCCGGGCAGGATCGCCATGAGGAGCAGCACTCCAGCGATGAAGACGATCGTCGCCACCGTGAGATAGGGGAACAGCCACATCCGCACCTCGGCCGTCCCCTGCTGCCGGCGCCGGGTGGCGTACTGGGTGACCGCGATGACCAGGTACATCATCAGCGCGATCGCTCCGCTGGACGCCAGCAGATACGTGAAGATCTTCGGCAAGAGATAGTTGGCGAGCACCGCGACGAGGCCGACGACGGTGGACGCGACGACCGCGTTGCGGGGCACGCCGCCGCGCGAGACGACGGCGAAGGCCGCCGGGGCGTCTCCCCGCTTGGCCAGGGAGAAGGCCATGCGGGAGGCGGTGTAGACGGCCGAGTTCAGGCAGCTGCAGACCGCGATGACGACGACCACGTCCATGATCTGGCGCGCGCCCGGGATGTTCATGCGCTCCAGGACGGCCTGGTACGAGCCGGCGGCCAGCCCTTCGGCGTTCCAGGGCACCAGGCTGACCACGATGAGGATCGAGCCGAGGTAGAAGAGGCCGAGGCGCCAGACGACGGCCTTGATGGCCTTCTTGATGTTCTTCCTCGGCTCCTCCGACTCCGCGGCGGCGATGGTGACGATCTCGCTGCCCTGGAAGCTGAACATCGCGGTGAGCAGCGCGGCGAGGACGGCGATCCCGCCCTTGGGCGCGAAGCCGCCGTTGCTCCAGAGGTTCGACACCCCGCTGGTGCCGGAGCCGGGCAGCAGGCCGCACATCGCGAGGACGCCGAGGACGAGGAAGCCCACGATCGCGATGACCTTCAGGAGCGCGAACCAGTACTCGAACTCGCCGTAGTTGCGGACGGCGAGCAGATTGGTACCGGCCAGTACGACGATGACCGCGAGGGCGGGGATCCAGCTGGGCACGCCGGCCAGTCCCCCGAGGACCTCGCCCGCGGCGATGGCTTCGATCGGGATGACGAGGACATAGAACCACCAGTAGAGCCAGCCGATGGAGAATCCGGCCCAGCGTCCCAGGGCGCGGTCGGCGTAGGTGGAGAAGGAGCCGGTGTCGGGGTTGGCGACGGCCATCTCGCCGAGCATCTGCATGACCAGGACCACCAGGGCCGCGGCGGCCAGGAACGAGAGGAGGACGGCCGGGCCCGCGGTGGCGACGGCGGTGGACGAACCGACGAACAGTCCGGCTCCGATCACGCCGCCGATGGAGATCATGGTGATCTGGCGGCCCTTGAGCCCCTGGGTGAGTTCTGCTCTGCCGGGGCCGCCGGACGGCGGCGGGACGGGTGTCTCGTGTGGCATGGGATGGTCCTCGGGAGAGTGTGCCGGGCCCCGCCTCCCCGGCTGCCGTGGAGGCGGGGCACGCGAGGTCAGAGCTGGTCGCGCAGGGCCGCGGGGACGGAGTCGAAAGCTTCCGAGCGTCGGCCGATCCTGTCAATGCGCAGGGTGGCGGTGGCTCCGTGGGCCGCCAGGCCCTCGAAGGCGGAGATCCGTTCGACGGCGGGGGCCAGGGCTGCCGTGCCCTCCTTGGCGGCCCGCTGGTAGGTCAGGGGCTTGAGGAAGCGGGAGACCGAGAGTCCCGCGTTGTAGCGGGAGGTCTTGCCCGTCGGCAGTACGTGGTTGGTACCGGCGATGCCCTTGTCGGAGTACGCCACCGTGCTCCAGGGGCCGAGGAACAGCGAGCCGTAGTTGGTCAGGTTCTCGAGGTAGAAGTCGTCGTCCTCGGTCTGGATCTCCAGGTGCTCGGGGCCGATGACGTCCGCCACCGCCACGGCCTCGTCGGCGTTGCGGACGACGATGACGGAGCCGTAGTCGCGCCAGGCGGCCCCGGCGATCTCCCTGGTCGTGAGCGTTTCGAGCTGCCGGTCGACCTCGGCGACGACCTTGCGGCCCAGCTCCTCGGAGGTGGTGATCAGCGCGGCCGGGGAGTTGGGTCCGTGCTCGGCCTGGCCGAGCAGGTCCGCGGCGACCCAGGCCGGGTCGGCGGTGTCGTCGGCGATGACGGCCACCTCGGACGGGCCGGCCAGCAGGTCGATGCCGACGCGGCCGAACAGCTGCCGCTTGGCCTCGGTGACGAAGGCGTTGCCGGCGCCGACCAGCATGTCGACGGGGGCCTCGCCCAGCAGCCCGAAGGCCAGGGCGCCGAGCGCCTGCACGCCGCCGACCGCGAAGACCCGGTCGGCCCGGGAGAGGTACGCGCCGTACAGCACGGCCGGGTGGGCACCGTGCTCACCGGACGGCGGCGTGCACGCCACGACCGTGGGCACACCGGCCGCCTTGGCGACGCCGACGGTCATGAAGGCGCTGGCCAGCAGGGGGAAGCGGCCGGCCGGGAGGTAGGCGCCGACGCGGGTGACCGGGACGTAGCGCTGTCCGCCCTGCACCCCGGGAGCGAGCTCGATCTCGAAGTCGGTGAGGTGCTCGCGCTGGGCGGAGGCGAAGCGGTGCGTCCGCTCGTAACCCATTTCGAGTGCGGTGCGGACGTCGGGCGGCAGGGCGTCGCCGGACTTCTTCAGCTCCTCGGCGCCGATCTCCAGGTCGCCGGACCAGCCGTCGAGCTCCTCGGCGTACGCGCGAACCGCGTCGAGGCCCTTGCGCTCGATGGTGGAGAGCATCTCCGAGACGCGCTCGACGACCTTGGGGTCGCGCTGCGCGGGCGGGCCGTCGACGGCCGGCTTCTTGAGCCACTGGAACGGGGCGAGGGCTGCTGCTTCGTGCTGCGTGATCTGCATGCCAGGGACGGTAGACGCGCCCCAGCCACAGGACTAGGTGAGTGATTCCTGGGGCTCCCACAGGGTTTCCCTATGTCTCTGTGGTCACCCGCTGGGCTTCGTCACGGAGCTCGCGGATGGTGTCCTCGGCGAGGCGGGCGAGTTCCCGGGTGGCCCGGGACAGCGGATGCCCCTGGCGCCGGACCAGGGCGATGGTGTCGTACAGCGGCTCGGCGAACGGCACGGTGTGCAGCCCTGCCGGGAAGTTCGGGCTGTCGATCACCGCGCGGCTGGCGATCGTGTCGCCCACCCCGGCCGCCGTGAGCTTGAGCGCGGCCTCGACCCACTCCAGCTCCATCAGCGGCTCCACCCGCACGCCCGCCAGCTGGGCGCGCTCGGCGATCTGCCGCCGGGTCGGGTCCTGCCAGCCGTAGTGGGCGTCGTACAGCACGAGCGGCGCCGCGGCGAAGGCTTCGATGGTGACGGGGGCGGCGGCGCGCTCCGGGTCCGCGGTGACGTAGAAGACCTCGTCCCGCATGAGCGGCCGCACGACCAGTCCCTCGTCGTCGATCGGCAGTACCACCAGTCCGGCCTCGATCTTTCCGGCGGCGACCGCGTGGGCCGTTTCGGCGGAGTTCTGCCCCACCAGGCGTACGCGCACGGCGGGGTACCGGGCGTGAAAGGTCTGCGCGAGGTTGGCGAGCAGGTAGTAGTCGGCGTTGCGCAGCACACCGAGCGTGGCCGTGCCACCGCCCAGCGACCCGAGGGACCGCACCGCCTTCACACCGCCATCCGCCGCCCGCAGTGTCTCCTGCGCGTACGGCAGCAGTTCCCGCCCGGCGGCGGTGAGGGTGAGCCTGCGGCTGCCGCGGACGAACAGTACGGCGTCCAGTTCCTCTTCCAGGCGCCGTACCAGCTCCGACACGGAAGCCTGCGCGATCTCCAGCGCGGCGGCCGCGCCGGTGAACGAACCGAGCCGCTCGGCCTCGACGAATGCCTTCAGCTGATTCAACGTCATGACGTGGCCCGCCCGGTAACTGGTCGGAGGAGAGTGCGGCGGGTGAGCGGTCTGAGCATGCGCGGCACTATAACGAGACTGCGGTGGTGTTCCTGGACAGGCGGGGGCCCGGTTGCGGCCGTAAAATTTCTGGTATGGCTGAGCGGTCGGATACTGCTGCCGCGCCTGAGCTCATCGTCGAAGCCGGGGGCGGCAGGCAGGTGCTGAGCCCGCTCCGGACGTACCACGTGGGGCGCGATCCCGCGAGCGAGGTGGTGCTGGAGGATGCCAGGGTCTCCTGGCATCACGCCGTGCTGCACACCACGGACGGCCACTGGGTGGTGGAGGACGAGGAGAGCACCAACGGTACGTACACCGAAGGGCGGCGGGTGCGGCAGTCGGACGTGGGGCCGGGCAGTGTGATCAGGTTCGGCAATCCGGCCGATGGTCCGTGCGCGGTGCTCAGCGGCGTGCCTCGACCGCCGCGAGCCGCCGGCCGGCCGTCCGCCGTCACCGCCGTCCCGTACCCCGCCGCCACCCGCACCTTCCGGCAGCCCAGCGCCGTGCGCCCCTTGCCCTCGGCGCGGGTCACCCGCATCGGCCGGGCGCCCGACAGCGACCTGGTCGTCGAGGACCTCATCGTCTCGCGTCGGCACGCGGAGCTGCGGGCGGGTCCGGAGGGGTACGAGATCGTCGATCTCGGCAGCCACAACGGTACGTATCTCAACGGCCGGCCGGTGACCCGCGCCCCGGTCGTCCCCGGTGACATCGTCGGCATCGGCCACTCCTCGTTCGTGCTGGTCGGCGAGGAACTGCAGGAATTCATCGACACCGGTGAGGTGTCGCTGGACGTGCAGGCGCTGGCCGTACGGGTGGACAAGGGCCGGAAGACACTGCTCGGGCAGGTGTCCTTCCCGGTGGGCGAGAAGACACTGCTGGCGGTGGTCGGGCCGAGCGGTGCGGGCAAATCGACGCTGCTCAACGCGCTCACGGGGCTGCGGCCCGCCGACGAGGGCACGGTGCTGTACGACGGCCGTGACCTGTACCGGGACTACGCCGAGCTGCGGCAGCGCATCGGGCTCGTACCGCAGGACGACATCCTGCACTCCCAGCTGACCGTGCACCGCGCCCTCGGCTACGCCGCGCGGCTGCGCTTCCCCGAGGACACCGCGAAGGCCGAACGGCAGGCACGGGTGGCCGAGGTCATCCACGAACTGGGGCTGGACCAGCGGAAGAACCAGCCGATCCACTCGCTCTCGGGCGGTCAGCGCAAGCGCGTGAGCGTGGCCCTGGAGCTGCTGACGAAGCCGTCGCTGCTCTTCCTCGACGAGCCGACCTCCGGCCTCGACCCGGGCATGGACCGCTCGGTGATGCACATGCTGCGCGGGCTGGCGGACGACGGCCGTACGGTCATCGTCGTCACCCACAGCGTGCTCAGCCTGGACGTCTGCGACCGGCTGCTCGTCCTCGCGCCGGGCGGGACGATCGCGTACTACGGGCCGCCGGAGGACGCCCTGCCCTTCTTCGGGTTCGAGGAGTGGCCGGAGGCGTTCGAGGCATTCGAGAACGACACGGACCGGGACTGGGCGGGACAGTTCGCCGCCTCACCGGTCCACCGGCGCTATGTGGCCGCGGAAACCCATCAGCCCCGGCGCGCCCCCGAGGCGCCGCGCGGCCCGGTCGCCGCGCCCAAGCCGCAGAGCTGGGGCGCGCAACTGCGGACGCTCGTACGGCGTTACACGGCGGCGCTGACGGCCGACCGTACGTTCCTGGTCATCATGGTCGCGCTGCCGTTCGTGATGGGGGCGATGGCGCATGCCCTGGCGGGCAGCGCGCTCACCCGGGACTCGGCGCTCAACGCACTGCTGATCCTGTGTGTCGGCGCGGTGCTGACGGGCGCCGCCAACGCGGTGCGCGAACTGGTCAAGGAACGCACGATCTATCAGCGGGAGAGAGCCGTCGGCCTGTCCAGATCGGCGTATCTGATGTCCAAGGTGCTGGTGCTGGGGACGATCACGGTCGTCCAGGCGGTGGTGCTGACCATGGTGGCGCTGTTCGGTGTCGAGCTGAACGCACCGGGCGGAAAAGGGGTGTTGCTGCCGCCGCTCATCGAAATCACGCTCGCCGTCGCCCTGTTGGCCTTCACCGCGATGATGCTCGGCCTGTTCGTGTCGGCGCTCGTGCGGAAGGAGGAGGTCACCATGCCACTGCTGGTCCTCCTCGCGATCGTGCAGGTCGTGTTCTGCGGTGCGCTGCTCAAGCTGCAGGGCGTCATGGTGCTCGAACAGCTGGCGTGGCTGGTGCCGTCGCGGTGGGCGCTGGGCGCCATGGCGGGCACGATCGATCTGCACCGGATCGTGCCGCAGGACATCACCGCCGATCCGCTGTTCCGGCACGAGGCGGGGATCTGGCTGCTCGACATGGGCATGTTGATCGTGCTCTCGCTCGTGCTCGGATTCCTGGTGGCCAAGCTGCTGCGGCGGCGGGAGCCCGAGATCATGCGCAAGTAGCCGTGTACGTACGTGTACGTAGGCGCGCGGAGCGCCGAGGAGTTGCCTGTGACCGTCCCCGACTTCCTCCCCAGCCATGTCGTCCCGCCGGACGGCCTGACGACCTGGTCGACGCCGGACGCCGCGTGGCCGGGTGTGCGGCTCGATCCCCTGCTGCCCGTCCAGGTCGTCGAACGCCGGGGCGACTGGGCGCTGGCGTTGTGTTCCAACGGCTGGTCGGCGTGGGTGGACGGGCGGCTGCTGCTGCCGGTTCCGCACGGCCCGCCGGCCGCCGGGCAGGACGCCGCCAGGACCGCTGATCCCCGGCCGTTGCTGGGCGCGGTCGCCGGTGACCTGAGCCGCTACCGGGAGCTGGTGGAGGAGCTGACCGCCGGACGGCTGGACGGCGAGTCGTTCGCGGAGCGGACCCGGGGCATGCGGGTGGGGGTGGTCGTGGACGGCGAGGCGATGTGGCTGTACGACGCGCGGCACGAGCGGTGGTGTTACTGCGACGGGGGGACGCTGGAGACGTACGCGGTGGAGCGGGGGCCGTCGGAGGG
>NZ_NHSG01000365.1:0-4570 GCF_020024005.1 Streptomyces purpurogeneiscleroticus | reverse complement strand
CGGGGCTTGGGGCGGAGGAGGGTCTGGAGGCCGGAGAAGGCGCCGACGCCGATGTCGCCGCCTACGTAATTGGCGTTGCGTGCGGCCAGTTCGGGCGGGCCCGCGGTCGCGCGGGCCAGTACGAGGTCGCGGAAGCCGGGGGCGAAGCGTTCCAGCTGGCGCTCGATGGCTTCGGTGAGGTCGCCTGTCCAGTCGTTGGGCGCGTGGCCGTACACCCAGAAGGTGTGCTTGCCCTCGGGGGCGCGGCTGGAGTCGATCAGGCTGGGCTGGGAGGTGATGAGGAACGGGCGCTCGGGGGCGCGGCCCTCATGGACGTCGCGCAGCGCGCGGCCGATGTCGCCCTCGGTGGGACCGACATGGACCGTACCGGCGCGGCGGGCCTCCTCGGAGGTCCACGGGACGGGCCCGGACAGCGCGTAATCGATCTTGAAGGCGGAGGGGCCGTAGCGGTACGAGTCGAAGACGTTGCCGAGCCCCGCGATGCGGGCCAGCGCGGTCGGCGAGGTGTCGAAGATGTACGCGCGGGCGGGCGGCAGGTCGTCCAGCCGCTTGACTTCGTAGTCCGTGTGGATCACGCCGCCCTGGTCACGGAGGTACCCGGCGAGCGCGTCCGGGATGGCCTGCGAGCCGCCGCGGGCGATGGGCCAGCCGTACGCGTGCGCCGCCAGCATGAAGGTCAGGGCGATGGCGCCGGTCGCGATGCCGGTGAGCGGGTGGATGACGTGCGCCGCGCAGCCGGCGAAGACGGCGCGCGCCTTCTCGTCGTGGAAGCGGCGGTTCAGCACGGCCACGGGCGGGATGCCGGCCAGGCCGAAGCGGGCGAGGGTCACCGGGTCGCGCGGAAAGCCCTCGAAGACGCCGCGCATCATGTCGCGCGCGAGCGTGTCCCACTTGCCGCGGAAGGGGTCGACCAGGCGGCGGTACGGTCCGGCGTCGCGGACGCCGAAGGACCGTGCGGTCTCGCCCACGGAGCGGGAGAGCACGGCGGCGCTGCCGTCCGGGAAGGGGTGCGCCATGGGCAGTTCGGGGTGGATCCACTCCAGGCCGTACCGCTCCAGGGGGAGGTCGCGGAAGGCGGGCGAGCCGATCCCGGTGGGGTGCACGGCCGAGCAGGGGTCGTGCCGGAAGCCGGGGAGCGTCAGTTCCTCCGTGCGCGCGCCGCCGCCGATCGTGTCGCGGGCTTCGAAGACCTCGACGGACATGCCCCGGCGGGCCAGTTCGACCGCTGCCGTCAGGCCGTTCGGTCCGGCTCCGATCACCACGGCATCGAGCATCGTCGGCACCTGCGCCACTCCCCTCGTATCGATCCTCCGCGTCGAGGATCAGTCGGCGGCCGAGCGGGTGTCACCTGCCACTGAGCCCGTGTCACCTGCCAGCACGTCGAGGATACGCCGGGCGGTGGCCGCGTCCCGCGCCGCGGTGAACGGCAGCATGTTGCCCCCGGCTATCCGGAACGGCACGCCGGCGAGGGTCATGCTCACGCCGCCCGCCTCTTGGACGAGCAGCAGGCCCGCCGCGTGGTCCCACGCGTTCTCCCACGTGAACGCCGTGGCCTCCAGCGTGCCGCGGGCGACCGCCAGATACTCCAGGCCCGCCGAGCCGCAGGGGCGGGGCGCGATGCCCTCGCAGGCCAGGCCGGACAGCGCGCGCTTCTCGGCGACGGTGGTGAAGTCGTGGTGCGACATGGCGACTTCGAGGGTCTTGCCGTCGTGCGGCGCGCCGGAGCGGAGCCGGCGGCCGTTCAGCAGGGCGCCGCCGCCGCGCACCGCGACGGCCATCTCCTCCAGCGCCGGGGCGTACGTCCAGGAGGCCAGCAGCTCGCCGCGGTGGGCGAGCGCGACCAGGGTCGCGAAACCGGGGTCGCCGTGCACGAACTGCCGCGTGCCGTCGACCGGGTCCACGATCCACACGGGCGCGTCGCCCTCCAGCGCGTCCAGCACCGCGGGGTCGGCGTGCACCGCTTCCTCGCCCACCACGGCCGAGCCGGGCAGCAGGGCGGTGAGGGCGGTCGTGAGGAACTCCTCGGCGCGCTGGTCGGCGATGGTGACCAGGTCGTGCGGGCCGTTCTTCTCCACCACCTCGTGGGCGGCGAGCTGCCGGAAGCGCGGCAGGATCTCGGCCGCCGCGGCTTCGCGGACGGCCTTCTCCACGGCGTCCAGGTCGACGGCCGCGAGCACCGTCTCCGCCGTCGCAGCCGGGCCCGTCATGTCCGCCCTGTCCGTCCTGTCGTCGTTGTTTGCAGGAATCGCAGGAATTGCTTCGATCATGTCTCCATGGAAGCACGGACCACTGACACGGCACCTGGCGTCCAGATGAACCCCAGGTGCACGCGGTCGACGGTGAGGTGCACACGGTCGACGGTGAGGTGTGTACGTGACCGTCGGTGATCAGTCGTGCCGGGGTGGGTCAGCGGCCCACGGCGTATCCCTGCATTCCCCGCGGGTTCGCGGCGGCGGAGAGCACGCCCGTCTCCGGGTCGCGCGCGACCGCGCACAGGCGGCCCTCGGACCAAGCGTCACCGACGGTCACGTCGTGGCCGCGCTCCCGCAGCTCAGCGACGATCTCCGCACCGATACGGGACTCCACGGTCAAGCTCCCCGGGCGCATGGCGCGCGGGAAGAAGGAGCCGGGGAAGGAGTCGGTGTGCCAGTTGGGCGCGTCGATCGCGCCCTGGAGGTCGAGCCCGCCGCGTACGGGCTCGCGCAGGGCCACGGCCAGGAAGAAGTGCAGCTGCCACTGGTCCTGCTGGTCGCCGCCCGGGGTACCGAAGGCCATCACCGGTACCCCGTCGCGCAGCGCCAGGGACGGGGTGAGGGTCGTGCGCGGGCGGCGGCCCGGGGTGAGGGAATTGGGCAGCCCCTCCTCCAGCCAGGCCATCTGCAGCCGCGTGCCGAGCGGGAAGCCGAGGCCCGGGATCACCGGGTTGGACTGGAGCCAGCCCCCGGAGGGCGTGGCCGAGACCATGTTGCCCCAGCGGTCGACGACGTCGATGTGGCAGGTGTCTCCGCGGGTGGCTCCGCTGCGGTCGACTTCGGGGGCGACGGCGGCCTTGCCCGCGCCCCCGGTGCCGGTGCCGGTGCGCGTACCGGTGCCGGTGCCGGTCGCGACGGTCGGCTCGCCCGCGCCGCCTCCGGAGACGCCGAGCGCATCGAAGCCCGGCTCTCCGGCGGCCACGGCGGCGGCGTGCTTACTGAGGCGCGGGGCTCGGCCCTCGGGGCGGCCGGGGCGCAGCTCGTACGAGGCGGTGCCGGTGATCAGCGCCCTGCGCTCGGCGTTGTACCCGGGGGACAGCAGGGCCGCCACGGGTACGGCATCGGCGCCCTCCGCGTCGCCGTACCACGCCTCGCGGTCGGCCATCGCGAGCTTGGTGCCCTCGATGAGGGTGTGGACGTACTCGGCGCTCCCGTGGGCGGGCAGCTCCTCGGGGAGCAGCGCGAGCTGCTGGAGGAGTGCCGGGCCCTGGGACCAGGCGCCCGCCTTGGCGACGGTCCAGCCGTTCCAGTCGTACGTGACCGGCTCCTCGTACGTGGCCCGGAAGGCGGCGAGATCGTCGCCCGTGAGCGTGCCGGCGTGCCGCTCGCCGGAGGTGTCCATGGCGGGGCGCGCGGCGAAGGCGGCCATCGCCTCGCCGATGAAGCCCTCGCGCCAGATGCGGCGGGCCGCGTCGATCTGCGTCTCGCGGCCGGGGCCCGCGGCCTCGGCCTCGCGGACCAGCCGCTCCCAGGTGTCGGCGAGCGGCTGGTTGCGGAGGAGTCCGCCGGGGGGCACGGAGCGGCCGCCGGGGAGGTAGATCTCGGCCGAGGTCGGCCACTCGTTCTCGAAGAGCTCGCGGACGGTCTCCACGGTTTCGCCGACGCGTTCGACGGCCGGGTGGCCGTTGCGTGCGTACCCGATGGCGTACGAGAGGACCTCGGCGAGCGTCTTCGTACCGTGGTCCCGGAGCAGCAGCAGCCAGGCGTCGAATGCGCCCGGTACGGCGGCGGCGAGCGGGCCCGTGCCGGGGACGAGGTCCAGGCCGAGCGAGGTGTAGTGCGCGACGGTCGCGCCGGCCGGTGCGGGGCCCTGGCCGCACAGCACCTGTACGGGGCCGTCGGCCGGGGCCAGGATGATCGGGACCTCGCCGGCCGGGCCGTTCAGGTGCGGCTCGACGACGTGCAGCACGAAGCCGGCGGTGACCGCGGCGTCGTAGGCGTTGCCGCCGCCCTCCAGGACCGCCATGGCGGACTGGGAGGCCAGCCAGTGGGTGGACGATGCCATTCCGAATGTGCCGGTGAGGGTGGGGCGGGTGGTAAACACTGCGTGGCTCCTGAGAGTCGGTCGGTGCGGGTGCGTCGTGGCGCGCCGGGATCGCCCTTCGGGCTCGTCCTCAATCGCCGGACGGGCTTGAAGTTGCTGAGCTTCGTCCCTACGCGGAGGGGCTTGATTTGGCCAGGTGGCACGCCACTCTGCGGGACGTGGCGGGCGGCTCCCCCAGCTCCCGCAGCTCCGGTACATCCGTGCGGCAGCGGTCCACCGCCACCGGGCAGCGGGTGTGGAAGTGGCAGCCCGGGGGCGGAGACAGGGGGCTCGG
>NZ_NHSG01000364.1:0-101643 GCF_020024005.1 Streptomyces purpurogeneiscleroticus | reverse complement strand
GCCGCTGCGGGTGGGGATGCGCTGGCGCGGGTCGGCGTTGTGCAGCAGGCCGAACTCGCGGTTGTTGACCATCTCGTGCTCTTGCCGCTCGCGCAGCGCCTCGATGGTCAGCCGCAGCTGCTCCTCGACCTGGTTCATCGGGTCGTTGTACAGGTCGCCGACGCGGGTGTGGGTGCGCAGCACGGTCTGCGCGACGCTCAGTTCGTACTCCCGCGGCGTCAGCTCGTAGTCCACGAACGTGCTGCCGAGGGCCGGCTCGCCGTGGTGTCCGGAGGCGATCTCTATGGCCGCCTCGCCGCTCTCGTTGTGCGGTGCCGGGGCACCGGACCGCGCCGCCTCCAGGTGCGCCCGCAGCGCTTCCGAGCGGCCCGTGATCTCGCCGAGCGCGCTCGCGGCGAGCGTCAGTACGGTGACCCGCGTCACGGCGCGGTAGGTGAACTCCCAGGTCGCGTCCGGTGTGGTGAGCGCCTTGTCGCCGAGGTGGTCGCCGCCGGCCAGCGCGCCGAGCGTGGTCTCGTCGTCGTACTTGCCCGCGCCGATCCGGTCCACCCTGCCGTGCCCGATCAGCACGACGCGGTCGGCCTGCGTGCCCGCCTCGGCGATCACCTCGCCCGCCGCGTACTCCTGGGTCTCGAAGCGCTCGGCGAGCGCGGCGAGGACCTCCGTGTCGGTGAAGTCCCGCAGCGCGGGCAGTTCGCGCAGCTCGTCGGGGATGATGCGCAAGTCGCCGCCGTCCGCGGCGAAGTCGATGTGGCCGTCGCCGACGCTGTACGTCAGGCGGCGGTTGACCCGGTACGTGCCGCCGGACACCTGCACCCACGGCAGCAGGCGCAGCAGCCACCGGGAGGTGATGTTCTGCATCTGCGGCTGCGTCTTGGTGGTCGTCGCAAGATTGCGCGCCGCGGTCGTGGCCAGACTGGTCGGGTTCGTATTTTGGCTTTCGCCTCCGGCGTCGGAGAGAGTTTCTTCCGGAACCGTCACAGCTGCCCCACCCATCTCTGGAAGAAGTTGAAATCGGCCTATCCGCCGAACAGAGAAGGTAGTCGCATTGATTTTATCCGCACAATCCCTCAAATGAGTGGCATAGAAAGGGAATTGAGTGGATAGGCTCAGCGGAACAGCTCTCTCTCGAGTGCCCGGAACGCACGTTCCGGATGAATGCCGCGCGGGGCGCACGACAGTGCGTGCGGCGCCCTTCGGGGGAGCCTCAGGCCCCGAGGAGCGGGCCCGCCGCCGTGAGCGTCCCCGTCAGCCGCTCCCACGCCGCCGCGTCCCGCTCCACCGCCTCGTAGCGCTCGCCCCGGTCCGTCCCCCAGCGCCGCGCCACCGCCGCCGGGTCCTCGCCGAGCAGCAGCCCCGCCGCCTGCGCCGCGGCGCCCAGCGCCACCAGTTCCCCTTCCCGCGGCACGATGACGGCCCGCCCGGACAGCCGCCGTACGGTGTCCCGCCAGGCCCGCCCGCGCGCCCCGCCGCCGATCAGCAACAGCGGTTCGTCCGCCGCGGTCTCCGGCCCCGCCACGAGGTCCAGCGCCCGCAGCAGCGCGAACACCGCGCCGTCATAGGCGGCCTGCAGCACCTGCCCGCCCGTGGTGTCGTGCCGCAGCCCGTGGAGCAGGCCCGCGGCATCGGGGAGGTTCGGCGTGCGCTCGCCGTCCAGGAACGGCAGCACCACTGCCGAGCCGCCCGGCTCGACCGCCTCCCGGTCCCGGCCGAGCAGCGCCGCCATCCGGTCCACCGCGAGCGTGCAGTTCAGGGTGCAGGCCAGCGGAAGCCAGTCGCCGCGCGCGTCCGCGAAGCCCGCGACCGTACCCGTAGGGTCGGCCGGGCGCCGGGTGGTCACCGCGTACACCGTCCCCGAGGTGCCGAGGCTGATGACCGGGTGCCCCGGGAGCAGGCCCAGCCCCAGTGCCGCCGCCATGTTGTCCCCCGTACCGGCCGCGACCAGCGCCCCATGGGGCAGCGGCAGCCCTTCGGGGCGCACGGTCCCGGCCGCCTCTCCTGGGCGCGCCACCCGCGGCAGCATCTCAGGACGCAGCCCCACGTGCCCGAGGACCTCCGCGTCGTAGGACTCGGTGGCCGAGGACCACCAGCCCGTCCCCGAGGCGTCGCCCCGGTCGGTGACGGCCTCGCCCGTCAGCCGCTCGGTCACGTAGTCGTGCGGCAGCCGCACCGCTGCGGCGTTCCGCGCCGCCGCCGGCTCCTGCTCCCGCAGCCACGCCCACTTGGCCACCGTGAACGACGGCCCGGGCAGGCTGCCCGCCCGTGCGGCCCACGCCTCGGGGCCGCCCAGCTCCTCGATGAGGCGGCGGCTCTGTGGCGCCGGCCGTACGTCGTTCCACAGCAGCGCGGGGCGCACCGGGCGTCCGGCCGCGTCCAGGGCGACCAGTCCGTGCTGCTGGCCCGCCACGGAGACCGCGGACGCCTGCCGGGCGGCGTCACCACAGGCCGCCAGCGCCCGCTCCAGCGCCTCCCACCACTCCTCGGGATCGCTCTCCTTGCCGGGCCCGGCGGAGACGGTGTGCGGCGCCTGGCCGCGTGCCGCCACCTCTCCCGTCGCCGCGTCCACGACCAACACCTTCGTGGACTGCGTGGAACTGTCCACGCCGACCACGAGTGGCCCCGCTCCCCAGGCGCCCATCACCACTCCTCACTCATGTGCCGGGTCCCCGCCCTCAAATAGGCGGCCCGCCGGCACTCCGTCACGCGAACAGCTCCCGTACGAACATGACCTCGTCCGCCTGATGGTGCACCCCGCCACCCTCGTGGCCGTTGAACCGCCACACCCGTAGGTCCTTCGGTCCCGCGTAGTGGTGGTACGCGGCGAAACCGGTGGAGGTCGGCGTGATGGTGTCCGCCAGGCCCGTACCGAAGAGGGCGGGGGCCTCGGCGCGGGCGGCGAAGTTCAGCCCGTCGAAGTGGTCCAGGGTGTCCAGCGCGGCATCGATATGCAGCCGCTCCCCGGCGAAGTACGCGGCGAGTTCGGTGTACGGGCCGGCCTCGGCCACCTCGACGGCGCGCCGGATGTGCGCCATGAACGGCACCCGGACCAGCGCCGCCGCGAGCCCCGGAACCAGCCCTGCCACCGCCAGGGCCTGTGCGCCGCCCTGGCTGTTGCCCTCCACGACGATGCGGTCCGGGTCCACCCCGGCGTGCTCACGGGCGGTCTCCACGGCCCGTACGGCGTCCGTGTAGAGCCGGCGGAAGTAGAACTCGTCGGGGTCCAGGACGCCGCGCGTCATCATCCCGCCGACGGACGGGTTGGCGGAGCCGACCGGGTCGGGGGTGTCACCGGGTCGATTGGGCCCGGTCTGGCCGCGCGGGTCCATCACGAGGGTGGCGTACCCGGCGGCCGGCCAGAGCAGCCAGTCGTGCGGCAGACTGCGCCCGCCCCCGTAGCCGAGGTATCGCACGACGCACGGCAGCGGCCGCCCCGCGCCGCGCGGCAGCAGGAACCAGCCGCGGATGCGGTGCCCGCCGAAGCCGGAAAACTCCACGTCGTAGGTGTCCAGCAGGTCCAGGCCCACATCGACCGGGGTGAAGCGGGCGTCGAGCGGGCAGGCGCGCGCCTCTTTTAGGGTGCGCTGCCAGAAGGCGTCAAAGCCGGCTGGCTCGGGCCTTTCGGGACGGTAGGTGCGCAGGTCTTCGAGGGGCAGGTCGACGAACACCGGCGGGCTCCTGAGGCTCGGGGAAAACCGATCACCGCTCACCATGCCCCGTTGCGGGCCCGACGTCACCGCCCGGCCCGCACCGCTTCTCACCGGTCGACGCGTTTGCCGCTCGGCCCCGTGTCGGGGACCTCGCCCACCTCCGCCGCCGCCGGATCCAGCACCCGCGCCAGGAAGGTCCGAGTGCGCTCGTGCTGCGGGTCGCCCACGACCCGCTCCGGGGAGCCCTCCTCGACGATCACTCCACCGTCCATGAAGACCACCCGGTCCGCGACCTCCCGGGCGAAGCTCATCTCATGGGTGACGACGAGCATCGTCATGCCCTCGTCCGCCAGCGAGCGCATCACTGCGAGCACATCGCCCACCAGTTCGGGGTCGAGCGCGGAGGTCGGCTCATCGAAGAGCATCAGCTCCGGCTCCATGGAGAGCGCGCGTGCGATGGCCACCCGCTGCTGCTGCCCTCCGGAGAGCTGCGCCGGGTACGAGTCCGCCTTGTCGCTCAGGCCCACCCGAGCCAGGTTCGCCCGGGCGACCTTGTCGGCCCCTGCCTTGTCCCTGCGGAGCACCCGCCGCTGGGCGATCGTCAGGTTCTCCAGCGCGGTCAAGTGCGGGAAGAGGTTGAAGGACTGGAAGACCATCCCGATCCGGCGCCGCACCCGGTCGATGTCCACGTCCGGGTGAGTGACCTCCGTGCCGGCCACGGTGACCTTTCCCGCGGTGGGCTCCTCCAGGAGGTTCACGCAGCGCAGCAACGTCGACTTGCCCGAGCCGGACGGCCCGATGACGCACACCACCTCGCCGCGTCCGACCGAGAAGTCGATGCCCTTGAGCACCTCGAGCGCTCCGAAGGATTTGTGGAGGCCGGAGACCTCGATGGCCCGGGAGTACGGGGCCGACACCTTGTCCGTTGCCATGCGGGTCACCTGGCCTTCGCCGTTCGGGCCTCGAGCCGCCGGACGAGGTGCCCGAGCGGGAGGGTGATCACGAGATAGAGCAGGCCCGCGACCAGGATCGGCGTCAGGCTCTTGTACTCGTTGAGCGCGTCCCGGCCGAAGTTGGCCAGCTCGTACTGGCCGAGCGAGAGCCCCAGCAGGTACACCAGCGAGGAGTCCTTGGTCAGCAGGATCAGCTCGTTGGTCAGCGGCGGCAGGACGATGCGGAACGCCTGCGGGATGACGATGGAGACCATCGCCCGGCCGTGCGACATGCCGAGCGAACGGGCCGCCTCCGTCTGCCCCTTGGGCACCGCCAGGATGCCCGCCCTGATGGTCTCCGCCATGTAGGCGGCACCGACGAGGCCCAGGGAGAGCATCACGGTGACGTACTGGTCCAGCGCCACTTCGAAGGCGAGCGGCACACCGAAGCCGAGCGCGATGAAGACCAGAAGGGCGGGCACACCGCGGAAGAACTCGATGTACGTGACGGCGATCCAGCGGTACGGGGGCACGGACGACAGCCGCATCAGCGCCAGGATCAGCCCGAGCACCAGCCCGAACCCGAAGCCGAGCAGCGTGTACAGGACCGTGTTGACCAGCGCGGTGGCGAGGATGTCGGGGAACAGTTCGCGTGCGATGCCGACATCGAAGAATGCCCGCCGCAGCTGCCCCCAGTCGGCGACCAGCGCGACGACGGCCACGATGGCGGCCAGCAGGGCGTACTGCGACCCACGGATCACCCGGGTCCGTTGCCGTTTGGACAGCGACATTCGTGCAGAGCTCCTCAGGGGTGGACGGCACGGGTCAGCTCTGCGGCGTGGTGCCGAACCACTTCTTGTAGATCCTGTCGTAGCTGCCGTCGGCCTTCGCCTTCTTCAGCGAGGCGTTGACCTTCTTGCGCAGCGCGTCGTTGCCCTTCGCCATGCCGATGCCGTACTGCTCACCCGTGTCGAACTCCGCGGTGACCTCGGTGTCGGGGTTGGACTTGACGTAGTCGAGCAGCGGACCGTTGTCGTTGATGCCGGCGTCCACCTTGCCGGTCTTCACGGCGGTCAGCAGCAGACCGAGGTCCTCGTACTCCACGAGCTCCACGTCCTTGCCGGCGTGCTTCTTGGCGTAGATGCCGCCGGTGGTGGCCTTCTGGTAGCCGAGCTTGCGGCCCTTGAGGTCCTCGACCTTCTTGTAGGACTTGCCCTTCTTGGTGATCAGCGCCTGGGTGGCGTTGAAGTACGGATCGGAGAAGTCCAGCACCTTCTTGCGCTCCGGCGTGATGGTCATGCCCGCCGCGGCCAGGTCGCACTTGCGAATATTGAAGTCCTGGCCCGTCTCGATGCCTTCGAAGGGCGTGTTGACGACCTCCTGCTGGACCTTCAGGTCCTTGGCGATCAGGTCGACGAGGTCCACGTCGAATCCGACAATTTTGTCGCCCTTCTTCACCTGGAAGGGCGGGTACGGCAGGTGCGTGCAGGTCTTGAGCGTCCCCTTGGAGACCAGCTGCAATCCGGACCCCTGCTTCCCCTCGGACTTCGTGCTGGTGCAGCCGGCCGCCAGGGCGACGGCCGCGACGACGGCAATGACAGGCAGCGACGAGCGAGCTGACACCGGTCCTCCAGGGAAAATTCGAAGATCAACAGTGACCTGCCGACGGCGAGTTGGGCTGAATCCTGCCACCGGCCGTGTCCGCTGTCTCCGCCGTGGGGGTTGCGTCTGCATAACGACCTTGATCCGTCATGCGCACGAAACGGCCCCGCCACATACGGGCGGGGCCGCGGCACCTCAGAGGGGCGTCAGGGCGCGACGAGACCGGCGAGGTCGGAGACGGAGTCGGGACCCACGCGGCAGCAGCCACCGATGAGGCGTGCGCCGCGCGCCGTCCACGCCGTCACGCGCTCCGGAGTGAACGTAGCCCGCCCGCGCCATGCACGCGCCTGCGCGTCCCACTCCTCGCCACTGTTCGGATAGACCACGACCGGCTTGCCGGTCACCCGCGCCGCCAGCTCCACCGCCGCATCCGCGTCCTCCGGTACGCAGCAGTTGACCCCGACGGCCACGATCTCCTCCGCCTCGGCGGCGAGCGCGAACGCCTCCGCGAGCGGCTGCCCGGCCCGCGTCCGGCCGCCCTCGATGCTGTACGACAGCCACGCCGGTACTCCGAGGCCGCGCACCGCGCGCACCAGGGCCTGCCCCTCGTCGGCGTCCGGCACCGTCTCCAGCGCGAAGACATCGGGTTCCGCCGCGGCCAGTACCTCCAGCCGCGGCCGGTGGAACCGCTCCAGCTCGGCGACGCTCAGGCCGTACCGGCCGCGGTACTCGGAGCCGTCCGCGAGCATCGCGCCGTACGGGCCGGCCGAGGCCGCGACGTACAGCGGCCCCGGCACGCCGCCCTTCATGGCGAGCCCGGCGGCCTCCCGGGCCAGCTCCACGCTGCGCAGCAGCAGCGCGGCCGCCTCCTCCCGGCCGATGCCGCGGTGTGCGAAGCCCTCGAAGGTGGCCTGATAGCTGGAGGTGATGGCGACCTGGGCGCCCGCTTCGTAGTACGCCCGGTGGGCGGCGGTGATCGCGTCCGGCTGCTCGGCGAGCAGCCGGGCCGACCACAGCTCGTCGCTGAGGTCGTGGCCGGCCGACTCCAGCTGGTTGGACAGCCCGCCATCGAGGACGACGGGGCCGCGGGCCAGGGCTTCCGCGAACGAGGGGGAGGAAGTGCTCATGCCATGAAGCCTGTCATTCCAGCGGCCGGAAGGTGAAAGCGAACGCGGCGGGCGCGGCTTCGAGGCGGTACTGCGGGAGCACGCCCGGGCCGCACGACCCGCTGCCGATCCCGTGCTGTGCGTGATCCAGGTTCAGCCACACCCGGTCACCGGCCACCAGGTCCGGCGTGTGCCGGGCGGCGTCCAGCTCCTCGGAGGTCCAGCGCCGCGCGGTGAAGAAGTAGTGCGGCTCTCCTTCGATGCGCAGCCCGGACCCGTCCGGACGCGTCAGCTCCGCCCACCGCACACCGATTCGCGCGCCGTTCTCCTGCGGCCGTACGTACGGAGTCTGGAGCGCATCGACGGGCAGCGACCAGCGGCCCACGTGGGCCGCTGCGGACGTGTCCGGATATGCCTCACCCGGTCCGCCGCCGAACCATCGAACGGCGCTCAGATCGCCGTCCAGGCCCATCCGTACCCCCAGCCTTGGCAGCGGCACCGGCCAGTCGCCCTCGGGCGTCACCGCCACCTCCAGCCGCAGCGCCGCCCCGTCCGACGACCAGCGGTGCACCACGGAGAAGCCCAGACTCGTGGCGGCCGGCGCCACCCTGGTACGGACGACCAGCGCGTCCCCCTCCGCCGTCACCGCGTCCGTGCGGTGCCGCATCCGGTGCAGGCCGATCCGCCGCCACTCGGGACCGCAGCGCTGCCCCGGCTGCCAGGGCGCGCCCTCGTCGTTGTCAGTGGGCGCCCGCCAGACGTCCAGCCGCGGGCCGGTCACGGGGGAGTCGCCGAGCCGGCTCAGGATTCCGGTCGTGGCGTCGAAGACACCCGGGCCGAGAGCGAGGGTCCGGTCCCCGCCCCGCCGCGGAGTTGCGCTCGGTGTCCACGGCCGCGGGACCGGAAGCGGCGCGGCCGGCAGCTGTCCCCACGCGACCTCGTGCCCGGCCTCCGCCCAGACGGCGTCCTCGGCCAGCACCGCCCGTACGGTCCACAGCGCCTCGCCGTCCTGAGGGGCGTCCTCGGGCGGCGCGGGGAGCTTCACCTCGGCGCTCTCGCCGGGCAGCAGCGGCGGCACCGTGAGCGTCCCCTCCGCGGCCGGCCGGCCCTCGATCTCGTAACTCCAGGGGAAGGCGAGCGCGGACAGGTCGGCGAAGTCCTGCAGATTGGTGACGCGCACCGCCCATGGAGCGCCGTCCGGACCGGCCGCCTCGAAGCGGACCGGCTCGATGACCTTCTTGTACTCGATCAGCCCGGGGGACGGCACGCGCTCCGGGAAGACCAGCCCGTCGCACACGAAGTTGCCGTCGTGCACCTCCTCGCCGAAGTCCCCGCCGTACGCGTGGTACCGGACGCCGCCCGCGGTGTACTGGCGCAGCCCGTGGTCGACCCACTCCCACACGAAGCCGCCCTGGCAGCGCTCGTACCTCTCGAACAGCCGCTGGTACTCGCTCAGCCCGCCCGGGCCGTTCCCCATGGCGTGCGCGTACTCGCACAGCACGAAGGGCAGGCCGCGGCGCCGCGCATCCAGAGTGGCGTCCGGGAGCGGCTCCTCCGTACGCCGCCCGATCCGTTCGACCTCGGCGTGGTCCGCATACATCCGGGAGTAGACGTCGGTGTCGGCGCAGCTGGGGTCGCCCTCGTAGTGCAGCGGCCGGGAGGGGTCGCGCTCCCGCATCCACGCGGCCATCGCGGACAGCCCGCGCCCGGTGCCGCACTCGTTGCCGAGGGACCACATGATGACGGACGGATGGTTCTTGTCGCGTTCGACCATCCGGCGGGCCCGGTCAAGCAGCGCCGGCGTCCAGCGCTCGTCGTCGACGGGATTGCCCCGCCAGCCCTGCTGTGCGAAGCCGTGCGTCTCCAGATCGCACTCGTCGACCACCCACAGCCCCAGCTCGTCGCAGAGCGCCAGGAAGGCCGGGTCGGGCGGATAGTGACTGGTGCGCACGGCGTTGATGTTGTGCTGCTTCATCAGCAGCAGATCGCGCCGCATGAGGTCCGCCCCCACCGCGCGCCCGTGCGCCGGGTCGAATTCGTGCCGGTTGACACCGCGCAGCAGAATCGGCCGCCCGTTGACCTTCAGCAGCCCGTCCTCGACGACGACGGTGCGGAACCCGATGCGCAGTGGCACTCGCTCCCCGGAGGTGGCCAGCTCCGCGTCGTACAGCCGGGGTGTCTCCGCCGTCCACGGCTCGACCGGTACCGTCGCGCTCTCCCCGGTCGCCAGCTCCAGGCCCAGCTCCGGTACGGTCACCCGCCCCGCGGGATCGCTGTCCACGCGCAGCGTGCCCTGCCCGGTGCGGTGGTCGTACTCGGCGTGCACGAAGGCGTCCCGCACGGCGCCCTCGGGGCGGTGCCGAAGCTCCACCTCACGGAAGACGCCCGGCAGCCACCACTGGTCCTGATCCTCCAGGTAGCTGCCGGAGGACCACTGGTGGACGCGGACGGCCAGCACATTGCGCCCGGGCCGCAGCAAGGGGCCCGCCTCGAACTCGTGCGGCAGCCTGCTGCCCTTGAAGTGACCCAGCTCGCTGCCGTTCAGCCACACCCGGGCGCAGGATTCGACGCCCCCGAAGTGGAGCACGGTGGAGCCCGCCGGCCAGTCGGCCGGGAGGTCGAACGCGTACCGGTGATCGCCGGTGGGATTCTCGTCCGGCACCCGGGGCGGGTCCACGGGGAACGGATACCCGGTGTTGGTGTACCCCGGGGCGCCGTGTCCCTGGAGGACCCAGTGGCCCGGCACCCGCAGCTCCTCCCATGCCGAGTCGTCGTACTCGGGGCGGGCAAATGTCTCGTCCTCGGTGGTCGCGGCCGGCGACAGCCGGAACCGCCAGGTCCCGCCGAGCGGCAGCCGGGCGGCGTCCGACCGGGGCAGCCAGGCGCCGGGCGGCAGACAGCCGCTGCCCGGCGTCACGTCTTCGTAGTACGGCACGTCTTCTTCGGAATGCGGCACGTCTTCCTCGTACGACACCATGCCGCCAGCGAAGCACGCACGCCTCCCGATTGCGACCACATCCGGCTGTTCACCGGATGTGCCCCCGCCGTTCAGAGGAGGCCGTGACGCGGCGGCCGGGTGCCGTTCAGGACGTACCGCCCGAGGTGCTGCACCTTCCAGCGCACGGGGTCGTGCAGCGTATGGGTACGCGCGTCGCGCCAGTGCCGGTGCAGATTCAGGCCGTTGAGGGCCGCCCGGGTACCGGCCATTTCGAAGAGCGCACTGCCGGTCTCCACGGCGGCACGCGCGGCCTGCACCTTGGCGGCCGCCACCGCGATGGACGCCTCGGCCGCGCTGTCGTCGGTGAGGCGACCGGCAGCGGCGTCGACCGTACGTGCCGCCTCGGCCAGCAAGGCGCCGGCGGCCCGCACCCCCAGGGCCAGCTCGCCGAACTGCTGGATCAGCAGCGGGTCCTCGGCAGCGGTCTCCAGCCCGCTCTCGAACCACGGTCGGCTCTTGGCCCGGACGAACTCCGCCGCTTCGGAGAGCGCGCCCTCGGCGATCCCAGTGTCGATGGCCGCGTGCAGCAACTGGGCGAGCGCGCCGTGCAGCTGTGGGCCCCGGAAAGTGAGGTGGTGCGGCACCACACGGTCGCGCGGGACCAGCACGGACTCCAGCCGCACCGTGCCGCTGGCGGTGGTGCGCTGACCCATGCCGTCCCAGTCGTCCACGACCGTCACACCGGGCGCGTGCCGCGGCACATAGGCGACGTGCAGCTCCTCGTCGGCGCCACGGGCCAGCACCGGGATCCAGTCGGCGAACAGGGCACCTGTGGAGTAGTGCTTGGTGCCCTCCAGGACGTACGAGCCGTCCGGCTGCGGTACGAGCCGGGTGCGGATGTCCTGGACGTGCCTGGTGCCCGCCTCCGACTGGGCGTTGCCCAGCCGCCGCCCGGCCAGCACCTCCTCGAAGAAGAACTTCTGCTGCTCCGTCGTCCCCTGGCGGCGCAGCACCGCCACGTACACGAAGTGGCTCTGCGGAATCTGCGCCAGGCTCGCGTCGGCGCTCGCCAGCAGGCGGAACACGCCGGCGAGCGTTTCGGCCGTCACGTCCGCGCCACCGTGTGCGCGCGGCACCGTGATGCCGAGCAGGCCGCTGTCGGAGAGCCGGTCCAGCTCGAGGCGCGGCAGCCGCCGCTCGGCGTCCCGGTGCGCCGCGCCGGTACGGAACTCCGCCGCCAGCTCGGCCGCGACCGCCAGCGCCTCCGCGTCGTCGGCGATCACATGGGCGACGGGGCCGGTCACGCCGCGACCCGCAGGGGCGCGCGGTCCAGCGCCGCCGCGAACTGACCGAGCACACCGTCCAGCGCTTCGCGCGTCCCCGGTGCCACGCGGACGCCGCCGCCCTCCTGGACGGTGATGTCCCGGTCCAGGACGAACCAGCCCTGCACGATGTGCGAGGCCCCCATCGAGGACAGCACGGGCCGCAGCGCGTAGTCGATCGCGAGGACGTGCGCCGTGGAGCCGCCGGTGGCCAGCGGCAGCACGGTCTTCCCGGCCAGCGCGTACTGCGGCAACAGGTCGAGCAGGGACTTCAGCAGGCCGGAGTAGGCCGCCTTGTAGACGGGCGTGCCGACGACGATGCCGTCGGCCTGTTCGACGAGCCGGGTGGCCCGGACGATCGCCGGGTGCCCGAAGTCGGCGCCCAGCAGGGCCTCGGCAGGCAGCGTCCGGACGTCCAGCGGGATCACTTCGTGTCCCTGTGCGGTGAGCTTGGCGTCCAGATGGCGCAGCAGTCGCGCCGTACGGGAGGTGGGGGAGGGGCTTCCGGAGAGGGACAGCACGGTGGCCATGGAGGTTCACCTCGGAGTGTGTGGTGGTGCGGACACGTATGAGAGGAGCGGCGGGCCCGCCCGGTTCGGGCCCGCCGCGATGCGCCTACGAGTACCGGGAGACGGGCGGCTTACGAGTACCAGGTGGGCTGCGGCAGCTCGCCCGTGAGCACGAAGCGGCCGACCTCGCGGCGCTTGTAGGCGACGGGGTCGTGCAGGGTGTGCGTGCGGATGTTGCGCCAGAAGCGGTCCAGGCCCTCGGCGGTCGCCGTGGAACGTGCGCCGGTCACCTCGAAGATCCGGTTCGCCACTTCCAGGGCCACGTCCGTGGCCCGCGCCTTCACTGCCGCCACCCGCACTTCGTGCTCACCGCGGTCCCGCTCGGTCACCGCGTCGGGGTCGGAGTGCAGCGCCCAGCCCTCCTCGGCCACCTGGTCGGCCAGCGCCTCGGCGGCCCACAGCTTCGCCGTCAGGTCCCCGTACGTGTCGATCACGTACGGCTCGTCGACGGCCCGCTCGTGGCCGCCGTGCAGCCACGAGCGGGCCTTCGTACGGGTGTAGGTCCCCGCCGTCTCCAGCGCGCCGGCCGCGATCCCCAGGTAGAAGTGCGCGAACACCAGCTGGATGGTGGGCACGTTGAGCGTGTTGTAGACCCGCCGCTGGAACGACTTGTCGACGTAGCCCGCCGCCGCGCTCCACGGGACGCGCACCCCGTCGATCGTCACACTGCCGCTCTCCGTGAGTCGCTGCCCGATGTTGTCCCAGTCGTCGTGGAAGGTGAGGCCCGCGCTGTCGGACGGCACGATGGCGAAGACATGGTCGCCCTCAGGGTTGTCGGGTCCCACGCTGCCCTCCAGGACGCCCTCCAGCACGGTGACGTCGGAGACCCTGCTCCCGGTGGAGAAGGACTTCCGCCCGGTGAACGTCAAGGTGTCGCCCTCGTCCCGTACGGCGACGTCGTTGTCGCGCGGGTTGACGGCGCCCCCGAAGAACCAGCGGTTGCGGGCGGCCTCGGCCTCCACGTGCTCCCACTGCTCCCGGGTGCCGACCAGCCGGGCCGCCCAGTTCCACAGGTAGTGGTAGCCGAGCAGCTGGCCGATCGACCCGTCGGCCTTGGAGACCTCGCGCACCACCCGGTACGCGGTCGGCCAGTCCTGGCCGCCCCCGCCGTGCTCGACCGGGCCCAGCAGGGTGACCAGTCCGGAGTCCTTGAGCAGCTGGACCTCGTCGTACGGGGTGGCGCCGGCCCGGTCCCGGGCGGCGGCGTCGGTCGCGAGGACGGCGGCGACCTCGGCGGCGCGGTCGACCCAGGCGTCGGAGGTGGCGGGTGCGGGGCGGTGTTGCCAGTCGGTGTGCGCGGCGGTGCTCATACCAGTACTCCTTCGGAGAGGTTCTCGTCCTGGGCTTCCAGTTCGCGTACGAGCGGCAGCACCCGCTCGCCGAAGTACTCGACCTCTTCCAGGTAGTGCAGGAAGCCGAGCAGGAAGAGGTCGACGCCGAGCCGCTTGTAGGCGACGATGCGCTCGGCGATCTGTTCCGGTGTCCCAATCAGCCCGGTACGGAACCCGTCGTTGTACTGCACCAGGTCCTCGAACGAGGAGTCCTGCCACATGCCCTTGCCGTCAGCGGTGGAGTTGCCCGCCTGCTGGACCGCCTGACCGAACCCGCGAACCGCCTGAGCGTCCGCCTGAGCGACGATCTCGCGCAGCACCTCCCGGGCCTCCTTCTCGGTGTCCCGGGCGATCAGGAAGCCGTTGAGGCCGAATTTCGGCGCCGTACGGCCGGCGGCCTCGGCGGCCGCCCGGACGTCGGTGAGCTGCTCGGTGACCCCGTCGAAGTCCTTGCCGTTGCTGAAGTACCAGTCGGAGACCCGGCCGGCCATCGCGCGGGCCGCGGTGGAGTTGCCGCCCTGGAAGATCTCCGGGTGCGGGCGCTCCTCGGTGTTCAGCGGCTTCGGCTTCAGCGAGAAGTCCCGGATCCGGTAGAAGTCGCCGGCCAGTTCGGCGTGGTCCTCGGTCCACACCGCCCGCAGGGCGCGGATGAACTCCTCGGCACGCCGGTAGCGTTCGTCGTGCTCCAGCCACGGTTCGCCGAGCGCGGTGAACTCCTGCTTGAACCAGCCGCTGACCACGTTGACGGCGAACCGGCCGCCGGAGAGGTGGTCGGCGGTGGCTCCGAACTTGGCGAGCACGCCCGGGTGCCACAGCCCCGGGTGGACGGCGGCGATGACCTTCAGGCGCTCGGTGGCGAGCAGCAGCGCCAGGCTGAACGAGGTCGACTCGTGCTGGTTCTCGGCGCCGTAACTGGCCATGTAGCGGACCTGGCTCAGCGCGTACTCGAAGCCGTTGTCCTCGGCTAGCCGGGCGAGCTTGCGGTTGTACTCGTAGCCCCAGTCGGTGCGCTGCTCAATCGTGCTGGTGACCAGGCCACCGCTGACATTGGGCACCCAGTAGGCGAACCGCGCCGGGCCGCCGGCGGGAGGTGGAACATGAGCGGATGCGGACATGGAAGAACTCCGGATCGCTGAAAAAGGGCAGGGGGAGTCGAGGTTTCGGGGTGCGGAGAAAAGGCCCTTCAGGGCAGGAGGAATCACCGGCAGAGGAATGTGCCAATAATCCACGGAAAGCCGTGGAAAAAGGTTCCGCGGGGTGCGCGAACAGGCGTGAAACTTGAGGGGAAGCGCGGCGCGCATACGCGGAATTACCGGACCGGTGAATGTCCGTGGATCGAGAAGGCGGCGCTCAGGCCGAGGGGCGACACAGGGCGCTGGAGACCCGGACGAGGTCGACGTGGCGCCGCTCCGTCAGGCGCTCCGTCAAGCGCTGGGGCAGACTCGGTCGCGGCTTCATCAACACGTCACCTCCCTGCAACATTTCTTCCGGAACAGGCCGTGAACGGCCTCCGGTCGGGCCCTCCAGGTATTCCCAGCGGCACTGCCGGTGAGTTTACCGTCAAGACGCCGCATCGGTCGATTCGGTGTCCTTGAGGTGGTGCCAGGTTCCCCTTTGAAGTACCACTCCGTCAATATGCAACGGCAGATCGGTATCGGTGTTCAGGTATACGGGAATCGCTCCCGGCCCACCGGGCGAATGGAAGCAGCCATACCGACGGAACAGCGTCGGTGCCGTCCCGAGGGCCGCCCGCGACCTGCACGACATGCTGGTGCGGCGGGCGGCGGAACACCGGAAGGGGCAGTTTTTCCCGTTACCGGGTGAGGAGGTCAGGGCCGAGCGGAGGGCGTTCACGCCACTGATCGACCATGGGGGCCAGCATCGGACCCAGTTCCGGCATCGAGGGCACGACCGCCAGCGCCCCCACCACCTGCAGGAGCCGCGCTTGCTCCATGACGTCCAGCAGCGAGCGGTCCACGAGGCGGCCGCTCGCGCGCTCGTACTCCGCTGTCGCCCGCGGCGCCACCATGGCCAGGTCCCACTCCACGGGGCCACGGGTGACGTCCTCGAAGTCGCTGAAGAGATACCCGTCCGCGGTCCGCAGGAGGTTGTAGGAAGGTCCGTCCCCGTGCAGCGTCTGTATGTGGGCCCCGGGAAAGTGACCGGGGAGGTCGGCCGCGAGCGCTTCGAGGACCGTGTACTCCTGCTCCGCCCGGTCCAGCTCGGCGGTCGTCAGCCCCTGCGGCTCCTTCCGCAGCGCGGCCAGCAGCGGCTCGACGGTGGGCACCACGGGGGACAGTGCGGGCAGCTCGCCCGGATACCGCGCCAGGAAGTCGTGCAGCTGCGCCGTCCAGCCCGTCTGCTCGACGAAGCGGTCCTCCAGCGCCTCCGGACCGGCCGTGACGGCCTCGCGCAACGGATCCTTCTCGTCGACGAACTCCCAGAAGACCAGCGACCGCCCGTCGCACACGACGGGCTCCCGCGGTACCAGTGGGCTGGGCCGTACGACCGGCGCTCCCGCGTCGGCCAGCCAGCCCACCACGTCCAGCTCGCGCCGCTGCTTGACCGCCTGCTCCTCGGCGGACATCAGGGTGAGCGACGGTACGCGGACGACCACCGGGTCCGGCGCGAGATGCACCAGGATGTTGAAGGCGTCGTGCAGGACCCGTGGTTCGTCCGCCCGCAGGCCCAGCCGTCGCGCCGCTCTGACCGCAATGGGGACGGCGCGCTCGGCCCGTTCGCTTAGGGGACTGCCGGAGGAGCCCGGGCTCGGATTCGCCATGGTCCGATCATGACGACCGATGTGGGCGATGTCGACGCATTTTCGGGCAGGGGGCGGGCCTTGAGGAGTCGCGCCCCTCGGAGCCTGTGTGCACCGAGAGGCTCCCCCTCCGGGCCCGCGTATTGCCTACCCCGTGTACGTCCCTTCCTCCGCCACGAGGGATGCGAGCACCGCCGCCGGGTCCTCGTCCGGCGGCCCCGAAGGCAGCCAGCGGCCCTGCTCCTTCCGGTACGGCCACCAGCGGCCGTCCCGCCCCAGCCGCAGCTGCGCGTCGCCGCCGACGACCGTCCACCGGTTGCGGGTGACCCGGAACCGGGGCCGGTCCGCCTCGTCCGCCCAGGCGGCGGCCAACCCCGTGGTGGCATGGGCCAGAGCCTCGGCGTCCGGGGTCCACTCCTCCTCCAGTACCGCGAGTCCGGCCGGGCCGCCCTGCCGCCACGCCCGTACGGCCGCCGCCAGGCCCCTGGCGTCCCGCCCTGAGGCCGCCGCGAGCCGTTCGGCGACCGGCGCGGGCGGGCCGGCGGCCGCGAGCCGTACGTGGTCTTCAGCGAGCGTCGGCCCGCGCGCCGGCGGGGTGTCCGCGTGCCAGGTGGACAGCGCCTCGGTGAGCAGCCTCCTGGCCCGCTCCGCGGTGTCCCCGATGAGGAACTCCAGGGCCGGTAAGTCGACTCCGGGCGCAGGCGGGGTGCCGCCGCCCAGCGCGGGCGCGGTACCCGCCTCGCTCACCGGGGGCGGAGGCGGCGGCAGCGGCGGCAAGTCCTCCTGGGCCGCGAATGCCTCGGCCGCCGGCACACCGGTATCGGCGTCCGGCGCACCACCTGGCGTAGCAGTGCCCTCGTTGTCCTCATCCGGCGCGTACGCCTGTGCACGCGCCGCACTGCGCGCCTGGAGCTCGCCCAGTAGCTCCTCCTCACCGCGTCCGCGCAACAGGAGCAGCACGAACGGATCCTGGTCCAGCAGCCGCGCCATCTGATAGCAGAGCGCGGCCGTATGGGCACAGTGGTCCCATGCCTCGCAGCCGCAGGACGGCTCCAGATCGCCGATTCCGGGGAGCAGTTCGACGCCGGCCGCCGCCGCGTCCTCGACGAGCTGAGGCGGCATGTCACGGTCCAACAGCGCGGCGATGTGCCCCGCCCGGTCGGCGACCATGTCCAGGAACCGGTCCCAGTCCGCCGCGTCCAGCTCCTGGAGCAGCACGTCCGAACGGTGCGCGGTGCGGTCGCGGTCCTGGACGACGGCGGTGATTCGTCCCGGCCTCACGGACACCGCGCCCACCGCCCCCGCACGGGCGTGCCGGCGCCCCAGCTTCAGCTGCGCGTTGTCCAGCGCCGTGTCCTCCAGCGCTTTCAGCCACGCCTGCCCCCACCATGCGCGCGCGAAGCCGCCCCCACGGGCGGGCGGCAGCGCGGCGAAGGTCCGCTCGGACCGCCCTGTGTGCTTGTCGCCGTACGTGCCGTCGGTCTCGTCGTCGTACGCGCCCTCGGCGCCGTGGAAAACACTCATCGTTCGCCCCCTCGAAGCTCCACCAGGTCCGCCAGCTCCGCGTCGGTCAGCTCGGTGAGCGCGGCCTCGCCCGAGCCCAGTACGGCGTCCGCCAGCCGCTGCTTGCGGGCGAGCATGTCGGCGATCCGGTCCTCCACCGTGCCCTCGGTGATCATGCGGTGCACCTGCACCGGCTGGGTCTGCCCGATGCGGTACGCGCGGTCGGTGGCCTGCGCCTCGACAGCCGGGTTCCACCACCTGTCGAAGTGCACGACGTGCGAGGCGCGGGTGAGGTTCAGCCCGGTGCCCGCCGCCTTCAGAGACAGCAGGAAGACCGGCACGTGGCCGTCCTGGAAGCGGCGTACCAGTTCCTCCCGGCGCGCGACGGGTGTACCGCCGTGCAGCAGTTGGCTCGGCACGCCGCGCGCCGCCAAGTGCGCTTCCAGTAGCCGCGCCATCCGCACGTACTGGGTGAAGACGAGCACGCCGGCCCCTTCGGAGAGCAACGTGTCCAGCAGCTCGTCCAGGAGTTCCACCTTCCCCGACCGCTCCGCGAAGCGCCGCCCGCGCCCCTCCTCGACACCGTCCTCCTTGAGGTACTGCGCAGGGTGGTTGCAGATCTGCTTGAGCGAGGTCAGCAGTTTGACCACGAGGCCGCGGCGGGCGAAGCCGTCCGTGCCGGCGATGTCGGCGAGCCCCTCGCGCACCACCGCCTCGTACAGTGCGGCCTGCTCCCCGGTGAGGGCCACCGCGCGGTCGGTCTCCGTCTTGGGCGGCAGTTCGGGTGCGATGCCCGGGTCCGACTTGCGGCGGCGGAGCAGGAACGGCCGCACGAGCCGCGCCAGCCGCTCCGCTGCGGCGGGGTCGGCGCCGCCCTCGACGGCCTGCGCGTAGCGCGTGCGGAAGCGGCCGAGGGGGCCCAGGAGCCCCGGCGTGGTCCAGTCGAGGATCGCCCACAGCTCGGAGAGATTGTTCTCGACCGGGGTGCCGGTCAGCGCCACCCGGGCACCGGCCGGCAGCGTCCGCAGCTGCCGGGCGGTCGCGGAGAACGGATTCTTCACGTGCTGGGCCTCGTCGGCCACGACCATTCCCCAGCCGACGCCGGCCAGCTTCTCGGCGTCCACCCGCATCGTCCCGTAGGTCGTCAGCACGACCTCGCCGGCGGACAGATCCGCGAGGCTGCGCCGCTCCGCGTGGAACCGGCGCACAGGGATGCCCGGCGCAAACTTCTCGATCTCCCGCTGCCAGTTGCCCATCAGCGAGGTCGGGCAGACCACGAGAGTCGGGCCCGCGGTCTCCGGCGCGGACTGGCGGTGCAGATGGAGCGCGATCAACGTGATCGTCTTGCCCAGCCCCATGTCGTCTGCCAGACAGCACCCGAGGCCGAGCGACGTCATACGGTGCAGCCAGCCGAGGCCCCGCAACTGATAGTCGCGCAACGTCGCGGCGAGAGCGGGCGGCTGGGCAGGCGCGTCGTCCACCGGATGCTCCGGGTCGGCGAGCCGGTCGCGCAACTGCCGCAGCGGGCCGGATGCCTGTACCTCCACATGCTCGCCGCGGTCGCTCTCGACCGCCCCCGTGAGTGCTGCCCCGAGCGCATCCATGGGCGTGACCTTCCGGTCCCGGCGCTCGTGTGCGGTACGCAGCGCTTCGGGGGCGACGAGCACCCACTGGTCGCGCAGCCGCACCAGTGGCCGCCCGGCCTCCGCCAGCCGGTCCAGCTCCGCCCGGCTCAGCTCTTGCTCCCCGATGGCGAACCGCCAGCTGAACGACAGCAGCGCATCGACGGACAGCAGTGACGGCAGAGCGGACTCCGTACGGTCCGGCGCCGCCTCTGAAGGAGCCGCCTCCGGTGGGCCCACGACGGCACGCGTGGTGAGGCTGCGGGCGAGCTGCTTGGGCCAGTGGACCTGTACACCGGCGGCCGCGAGCGCCCGCGCGCCGGGTCCCAGCAGGTCGCCGATCTCCTCCTCGGCGAGCTCGAGAGCGTCCGGCACGGCGGCGGAGAGCAGCGGCTCCAGCGGTGCCCAGGCGGCGGCCGCCCGCCGCAGCGTCAGCAGCGTGTCCGTGCGGGCGCGCGCCCCGAAGGCACGCCCCGCCGGCGAGTCGCCCGCCCACACGTCGGAGACATCGGCGACCAGCGCCGGGTCGGTGAGGCTGTGCAACTGGAGTACGGCGGAGAAGCGTGCTGGGGCGGGTCCGCTGTCGGAGCCGAAGGCGCCTTCGTGGCCGTCCAGCCCGGTGACCTCGATACGGAGGGACAGGCGCACGCCGGCGTCGTGTCCCGCCGCCACGTCGGCCGCCCAGGCCCGCTGCTCGGGGATGTGCTGCGGCGTCTCCGCCGCGTAGGCGGGGCTGCCGAGGGCTGTCACGGCGGCGGGGGAGCGCGGCAGCCCGTCGGCCACGGCGTTCAGGAACGAGCGCAGCAGCCGCTCCTGTGCGGGCAGCCGAACCGGGTCGGTCCCCGGGAGCGGCGTGGCGTGCGCATACGGAGGCATGGCGGTTGCCAGCTCCCGTATGCGGGCGTTGTCCTCCGGTCCGAGCGGGCCGCAGCGCCAGGCGTCGTGCTCGTCGGCGCTCAGCCCGGGCAGCAGCCTGCCCCGCGCCACGAGGTACAGCGCGATCACCGAAGCGGCGCCCCAGAAGGCCGCGGCGGGGTGCGCGGCACGGGAGGCGCGTGCTCGGGTCAGTACGGGGAGCGCGGCGGCAACCGGCAAGAAGAGCGCGGGCACCTCCTGGGTGATCACCTGGCCTTCATCGGTGGGCAGGGCGACGGTCAGCCTCCCGTCGGACACGTCGCCCGCGTCCAAGCCGTTGGGCAGAGGCTCGCCCTCAGGCAGTGGCTGACCGCCGGGCAGCGGCTCGCCGTCGGGCCGCCAGAAGGCGATCCGTCCCTTGCGCGGCGGATCACCTGGCACGTACACGGCGGCGCACCGGGAGAGGCCGGAGAGCCGGTCGAGGGTGAGCGCAGGAAGTGCTGGCACGTGCCGACGACTCCTCAAGTTTGACTACTTGCCTTCGGAGCGGCCGAGGGTACAGCACGATCCGCGTCTGCGTGGAACCTCCGGGGCCGATCCGGCGTTCAATGGAAGACAGCGAACGCGGCATCCGCCGCGGAAAGGGCGTGAAGGATGTCCACACGTGCGAAGGTCGCCGTCGGCGGCGTGGCGGCAGGCGTGATCCTGCTGTGGCTGCTGCCGTTCTGGGCGGCGCTGCTGGTCATGATCGGGGTGCCCGCGATCGCGTATCTGACGCTGGACCCCTCGCAACGGCGGCGGCTGCGCCGCGTCACCCGCAAGGAGCTGGGCCGCTGAGCATTCCGGGCGCCCCGACGGTGCGGCCGGCGCCCGGGTGACCCGTGCGCAGTGCCACTGCGGCCGCGGCACGGCCGTGGTGCCGCCGTGTGCGGTGTGCTGCCTCAGGCCGGGCGGGCCGCCATCGCGTCCAGCGACTCCAGCAGTCCGGGCAGCTCCGGGCCGCGGCCCACGGGAAGGACCTCGCCCGGCTCGTCGTCGAGCAGGACGAAGGCGATGTCGTCGGTCCGGGCGACCATGCTCCAGCCCGGCCCGTCCACGCGCAGGGTCCGCGCCTCACCGGCGGCGAAGGACGAACGCACCCGCCCCGGCGGAGGAGGCTGCCGCACGTACTCACGCGCCTCGTCCAGCACCCGCTGCACCCCCGCGTGCGGCTTGGTGCCGGGATCGACGAACGTGACCTCGCCCTCGACCTGCTCGCGCCACGCCGCCCACTGCAGGGCGATCTCGTCCGCTCCGAGGCGCCGTTGGGCCGGCCCCCACTCCAGCGCGTCCGGAGGCGTCAGCGGCTCCGGATCGCCCTCCTCGGGCGCCGGGTCGTGCGGCGCCGGTACCCCGGGCGCCGCCACCGCGAGTGAGAGTGGCCAGCCCGGCAGCGCCGCGACGATGCTGTTCTCGTCGGGAGAGAGGTCGTACTCCATACCGCAGTCCCAGGCCGCTATCGCACAGGCGACCAGCGAGACGTCCTCGGTCGCGACGGTCCAGCGCGCGCCCCGACCGTCCTGGCCGAGCACCAGTCCGTAGCCCTCCTCGTAGGGCTCCAGGCGCAGCTTGGCGCAGACTTCGGGATAGTCGTCACCGAGCACGCTCGGGAACTGTCCGGGCGTCAGCAGCACCGCGGTCAGTACGAACAGCTGGTCGTCATCGCCGATGTCGCTGCCGTCGCCGACGGCGCCCTCCGTCGCGGACACTGGGCCTCCCACTCGTTCGCGGCCCGGGCAGGTGCCGACCGCACAGATCACGTCGTCGGCGCACCTTAATTGGCCGGACAGGCGATTGTCACGACTCGTGTGCCCGCTCGCGGTAATCGTGCGCGGCTCAGGCAGCCGGCAGGCTCAGCAGGTCTCTGGCCACTTCCTGCGGCGACTGGCGGCGCTCCCGCGACAGCGCGATCAGTGCCCGGCACGCCAGTTCGTTGATGCCGAAGGCGAGCGCTTCCGGGGACACCCAGTCCGCGGCCTCGGCGCTGCGGTCCTCGTCCCCTTCGGCGCACGCCGCCACATGGGTGGCCGCAGCCTCGAAGAGGTTGTGCGCGCCCTTCCTGGCCGGCTCCCGCTCCGGACGCGGCGGCCTCGGTCCGAACAGGCCATGGGCGAGACGGATCCGGAATCTGCGAAGGAGGTCGGTCATCATTCCCCCATGCCAGTAGAGAAGCGTGTGGAGTCTTTCAAGTCTCCCCTCTCCCCGTAGTGTTGGACCTTCGGCGACGAAAGGGACGGTGTTCTCGTGAGGCGTTACGACTTCCTCAAGGAGATTCAGCGGCTGGATCCTGAGCGCGACTTCCTGCGGATCTTCCGCATCACGGTGACGCATGAGTTCCCATGGGACATCACCAGAGCGCTTGAACTCGCCCTTTACCGCACGTATGCGGTGCCCAGCATCGGCCGTCTGCTCGCGGAGACCGCGGAGCTTACGGAGCGTACGCAAAAGCGCTACGACGACACCGCGCTCCTTCTGGACTCGGTCGTCGAGCACGGCTTCGAGACCGAGGGCGGCCGCACGGCCATCCGGCGCATGAATCAGATGCACCGCAGCTACGACATCAGCAACGACGACATGCGCTATGTGCTGTGCACGTTCGTGGTCGTACCGAAGCGCTGGATCGACCAGTACGGCTGGCGGCGGCTGAGCGAGCACGAGAAGAGTGCGATGGCGGCGTACTACAGAACGCTCGGCAAGCACATGGGCATCACCGATCCGCCCCGGACCTACCAGGAATTCGAACGCTACATGGACGACTACGAACATGAGCACTTCGGCTGGGACGAGGGCGGCAGACGTGTCTCGGATGCCTCGCTCGACCTGATGGCCGGGTGGTACGGGCCGCTGGCCCCCGTAGTGCGCGCCGCGAGCACGGCCCTCCTGGACGACGCACTGCTGGACGCGTTCCGCTACGACCGGCCACGCCCGGCAGTACAGGCCGCCGTACGGGGCACACTGCGCCTGCGTGCCAAGGCCGTCCGTCTGATGCCGCCGCGTCGTACCCCGCACTACGCTCGGCAGAACCCGGAGATCAAGGGTTACCCGAACGGTTACCGTATCGCCGACCTCGGCACCTTCCCCAAGGGCCGGCAGGGCACCGTCGGCTGCCCGGTGCCGCACGCCGCTGCGGAACCGGGCCACCGCTGACGCGAGGTCACCCTCGGCGCACGGCCAGTGCCAGGTAGCGCGCGTCCTCGTCCACGTACTGGACGAGGTCCCAGCCGCTGCGTGCCAGCATCGGCCGGAGATTCGGCTCCGCCCGTAGGTCGTCCGGGGTGAGCGGTCGCCCCTTACGGGCGGCGAGGGCGGTCCGGCCGATCGGGTGGAAGAGCGCCAGCCGCCCTCTGGGCCGTACGACCCTGGCCAGTTCGGCGAGGTCGTGCGGCGGATCGGCGAGGTGGGAGATCAGCCCGGCCGCGAAGACCGCGTCCAGGGCGCCGTCCCGCACCGGCAGCGCGGAGACGTCCGCGAGCAGCAGGGCCGCCTCGGCGCCCCGCCCGGCCCGTACAGCCTCCTCCAGCATCTCCGGCGTGAGGTCGGCCCCGAACACCGTCCCGGAAGGCCCCACGGCGGCACGCAGCGCGGGCAACGCCCGTCCGGTGCCGCATCCGGCGTCCAGTACGCGATCGCCCTCCCGCAGGCCCAGCTCCGCGACCCCTGCCGCGTACGCCGGCCCGTCGTCGGGGAAGCGGCTGTCCCAGTGCCGTGCCCGCTGCCCGAAGAACTCGCGCACGTGGTGCGGCTGGTGGCCGAGCCGGTCGCGGGGGCCGGCGCCGTCGGCAGGGGTGCTATCGCTGAATTCGTTCATGGTGACGCATGATCCCCCATCGGCCGGGACCCGTACGGTTCTGATCCCGCAACGACCGGAACATCCGCAGGGCGCGCAGGTTCGGGCGCTGGCCGGTCGGGCGTCGGCACCGCGCCGCCAAATGCCAGCACTTCCGGACTGAACGTCCGATGAGCGGCTCCGACGCGGCTAGCGTCCCGTGGCCATGGGACACCTGGACCATCCTCCCGGCCCCGAGAGCCCGGATTCGTCGGGCCCACGGGGCCGTGGAGCGCACGCCGAACGGGGTAGCCGCATCCTCCGCCCCCGTACGGTGTGCGCCCGCATCGCCTGCCTGCTCGCGGTCCCCGTCGTGGCACTGCTCGTCCTCTGGGGCTCGGCGACCGTCACCGCCGTACAGGACGCTGTGGCAGCGCGGCAGGCGCAGCGCATCGAGGACGAGGTCCGTGCACCCGTGTACGAGGTGGTGCGGGCTCTCCAGGAGGAACGCCGGGCCACCGTCGGGTACTTGGCGGACCCCACTCGGGCGCGCAAGGAGGCCCTCGAAGCGCGCAGCAGGGAGACGGAGCAGGCCGCCACCCGGTTGCGGCAGGACGGGCGGCGCACAGTGGCCGAGACCGGGCAGCTTCCGGCCCGCACGGCCGACCGCCTGACGGACCTCACCACCGCACTCGACGCGCTCCCGGAGCAGCGCCGGCTGACGACGGAGCGCTCCCTCACCTGGCAGCAGGCGTATGGCCCCTACACGGCGGCGATCGCCTCGGCCTTCACCTTCAGCGGAGCGCTGAGCGGCCCTACGGAGGGAACGCGGCTTGTGGGGGAACTGGGGCGCGCCCGTGAACTGCTCGCCCAGGAGGACGCCGTTCTCACGGCCGCCGACCTCACCGGAACGCTCGACAAGGACCGGCAGCGGTCGTTCTCCAGTATCGTCGCGGCGCGGCGCCTCATGGAGCGCATCGCCACCGAGGACCTGCCGGCACCCGTGGACGCGACCTGGCGCACGCCGGCCACCGGTCGCGCGCACGCGAACGTCCGCGCCATGGAGAACGCGGTGAGCGCCGCCGCCCCCGGCCGCGACGCGGCGCAGGCGGCGCCCGGTGCCCGCTGGCGCACCTCGTACGAGGATCTGCGGCGCGAACTGCACGGCATCGAGAAGGAGATTGCCGCCGACGCCGTACGCCGCCCCGGCCCGGTCGTGTACGGGGTCTCGCCGTCCACTGCGGCGGCTGTCGGCATCGGGTTCGTCGCCCTCGTGCTCTCCTCGGTCGTCGCCGTACGGATCGGCCGCGGACTGGCCAGGGAACTCACCGCTCTGCGTGACGATGCGCTCGGCATCGCCCGGCGCGAACTCCCCGAAGCGCTGCGTGCGGCGCGTGCCGGCCGACAGGCCAATACCCCCACCGCTCCCGGGACGCCGCTCGCCGCTGACGAGATCACACAGGTCCGCGCTGCTCTGGACGGCGTGCACCGGGCAGCGCTGGACGCGACTGTGGAACGGGCCGGACCGGCCGACGGCATCAGTGGTGTCTGTGTGAACCTCGCCCGCCGCAGCCAGGTCCTCCTCCACCGCCAGCTCGCCCTCCTGGACAGCATGGAACGCCGCTCCCAGGACCCGGCCGAACTCGGCGACCTCTTCCGGCTCGACCACCTCACCACCCGTATGCGGCGTCATGCCGAGAGCCTGCTCATCCTCTCGGGCGCCGCTCCCGGACGCGCCTGGCGGTCGCCGGTGCCGCTCACGGACGTGGTGCGCGCGGCGGTGTCGGAGATCGAGGACTATGCGCGCATCGAGGTGCGGCGCCTCCCCACGGGCGCGATCCCGGGTGGTGCGGTCGCGGAGCTGACCCACCTACTGGCCGAGCTCATCGAGAACGCCGCACAGTTCTCACCGCCGCACACCAAGGTGCGGGTGCAGGGCGAACAGGTCGGCACCGGGCACGTGCTGGAGATCGAGGACCGTGGCCTGGGCATGGACGAGGCGGCACGGGACGAGGCGAACCGGCGCATCGAGGAGGCCGCCTCGCTCGACCCGTTCGACGGCGACCGGCTGGGGCTCATCGTGGTCAGCCGGCTGGCTGCCCGACACGGCGTACGCGTCGTCCTGCGCGCCTCGCCGTACGGAGGCACGACGGCGGTGGTACTCCTGCCGAACACCCTGGTACACGAGGCCACGCCCCCTGTACGGAGCGCCCCGACCGGCCCGCCCCAGGACGCGCCCCTGGAGCGGGTACGCGCGCACCTCGAACGCCGGACCGGACGCGCAGTGGAGCCACCGGCAGACGCAGCCATGACGGCCGTGTCCGATGGCGCGGCCCCGTCCGACGGCACGGACGGGCTTCCGCGCCGCATACGGCAGCGCAGCCTCGCCGTTCAGCTGCGCCAGCCGCCCCCTACCGGGGCGGACACGCCACCCGAGGCGGAGCCCCCGCTCGTCCCGGAACAGGCACGCACCCGTATGACTGCCTACCGCCACGGCTGGATCCGCGGCTCCACGATGGGAGAACCCTGATGCACGAGGAACGAGCGAGCGGCACACCACCGCGTCCCCGGAGCGGCCTCGACTGGCTGCTGGACGACCTGGCCGCCCGGGTGCCGGAAGTCCGGCATGCCGTGCTGCTCTCCGGCGACGGCCTGGTGACCGGGACCTCGGGCTCGCTCCCTCGGGAGGACGCCGACCACCTGGCGGCCGTGGCCTCCGGCTTCCACGGCCTGGCCAAGGGCACAGGGCGCCACTTCTCCTCGGGAAGGGTGCGTCAGACGGTGGTGGAGATGGACAACGGCGTCCTGTTCGTCGCCGCGGCCGGAGACGGTTCGTGCCTGGCGGTGCTCAGTACCGCGGTGGCCGACATCGGGATGATCGCCTACGAGATGGCCCGGCTCGTCCGGCGCGTGGGCGAACACCTGCGTACACCGCCGCGCTTCACCACATGAGCGACGCGTGATGCCACGGGACAGCGTGCACCGCGGCCGCAGCCGTCCGCCGCAGCGGTGATCCAGTTCACCGAATCGCCCCGCGTGATGACGCGAGAGGGATTACGGTCCTGACCGTAACCGCCGGGCACCGCACATCGGCCCACCGGACCGCTCCGGTCACCCCGTCCGGCACCGGCGTGACCGGGCCCCGGCACCCCTGAACGCGTCCGTCCCTCACTTGCGCGCTCGCCCCGAGTGCGCACACCGCATTCTGGAGGACAGTACCGATGGTTTCCGCGGATTCCGTGCACCCCGGAACGGTGCAGGACGAGCCCGAGATGGCCCTCAAGATCCTGATAGCGGGTGGCTTCGGAGTCGGCAAGACGACACTGGTCGGCTCGGTGAGCGAAATCCGCCCGCTGCGCACGGAGGAGTACCTCACCGAGGTGGGGGAGGGCGTCGACGACATCCGCGGTGTGGTCGGCAAGAGCACCACCACGGTGGCGATGGACTTCGGCAGAATCACCATAAGATCGGGCCTGTCGCTGTACCTCTTCGGAACCCCCGGGCAGGAGCGCTTCTGGTTCCTGTGGGACGACCTCTCCGAAGGCGCCCTGGGAGCCGTCGTCCTCGCGGACACCCGCAGACTGGCGGACTGTTTCCCTGCGGTGGACTACTTCGAGAACCGCCGGGTGCCGTTCCTCGTGGCCGTCAACTGCTTCCCCGGAACGCGCTCCTACGGCGCGGACGACGTGTCGCGGGCACTGGACCTGGACGGCGGTACGCCGGTGCTGCTGTGCGATGCGCGCGACCGGGACTCCGGGAAGGAAGTACTGATCCGGCTGGTCGAGCACGCAGGGCGCATGCACACGGCCCGCCTCCTGGACACCGTGAGCCGCCCTTAGGCTCCGAGGCCCGCGACCGGGCCAGGAGTCAGTCCACGGTCCCCGCCATGGCCGGCGCCTGTCGAGCCGGGGCGCTTGCCGAGAACGCCGAGGTGAGCGAGGCTGGCACAGCGGTGCGCGACACATGGCACTGCCGACCGGTAGGTAGCACGGTGTTACGGGGAGGAAGCGGGAATGGCACTGAGCAGCGGACTGGACTGGCTGCTGGACGACCTGACACGGCGCGTCGATCAGGTACGGCACGCCCTCGTGCTCTCCAACGACGGTCTGGTCACCGGGGCGAGCGAGGGGCTGGTACGGGAGGACGCCGAGCACCTGGCCGCGGTCGCCTCCGGACTGCACAGTCTGGCCAAGGGATCCGGGCAGCAGTTCCGGGCGGGCCGGGTGCGGCAGACCATGGTCGAGTTCGATGACGGGGTGCTGTTCGTGACGGCGGCGGGCGACGGCAGTTGTCTGTGTGTGCTGGCCGAGGCCGACTCCGATCTGGGGCAGATCGCGTACGAAATGACGTTGTTGGTGAACCGGGTCGGGGAACATCTCGGCGTCGCGGTGCGTCAGCCGGAAAGTTATCCACAGGTCTGAGGCGGCGGTTGACCCGCTGTCACACTCCGCGGCTACAGTCGTGACTGTCAGTGATTGAACTGTAGCGGGGGAGTGCGACATGACCGCGATGTACGACGGTTCCGAGACGCTCGCGATGGGGCGGGCGGCTCGTGAACTAGGACTGAAAACAGGCGAGTTCGAGCTCGCCACGCAGCTCGAGGAAGTGATGACGGTCCTGCCGGGGCCGGGCGCCGCGCCCGGCCGACGGCGGGTGCCGGCGGCGGAGGTCGAGCGGCTGCGGGAGGAAGAGGGATTCCCGGACACGTTGCGTGAGCGGATCCGCGTCGTCGGCGCGGCGGAGGGTGCCGAGCTGCTGGGCATCGCTCCCGGCAGGTTCCTGCGTCTGGCCCGGGCGGGCTGCTTCGGCCCTGTCCGCTTTTATGTGAACCGCTACGGCGCGATCGTGTGGCAGTACCTCGCAACAGAGCTCGAGGCTTTCGCGGGCAGAGAATGCAGCCTCATCCACGGGCCCACACCGCCGCCGATGCGCGAGCTGCTGACCCGCGGACAGGACTGGCGGGGCAGGCTGTGGCGGAGTCGGCGGGTGGCACAGCTCGTGGAGGAGGCGGACGGCTCCTGGGCGGTCTCGGCGGTAATCGCCGCCGTACTGCCGCCGGAAGAGCTGGCATCGCTGGTCAGGGACCCGGCGGAGCGAGCCTGGCTGCGCAAGCTGAGGCCACGCCTGTCGTCGGCCGGGGCGAACACGACCCGTACCCGTGAGGCGGTCGAACGCGCCGAGACGGCCGAGGAGTTCGATGAGGTGATGTGGTACCGCATCAGCCTCTCCCGGCAACTGGACGCGGCCCGCCAGGAACACCCGGCACCGCCCCTGTCCCACCCCGGCGCCGCCCCTTCCACGGCGAGCCCTGGGACTGCGAGCCGCGCGGGAGCGACCGATCGCGGCAACGCGTCATCTCCCGCCGGCCCCGCCGAAGCGCCGGTCCACAAGCTCGCCGGTGCCAACGGTTCCGGTGGAGTACCGAGCGACGAGAAAGCCACGCCCCGCGGCCCCGATGTAGCGCCGCCCCACGAGGAAACCGCGCCCGACAGCCCCAACGGGGTACCAAGCAGGGAGATGACAGTGCCCCACGGCCCCGGTGGCGCACTCGCCCCCGAGGCAGCCGCACGCCGCGCTCGCCTCATCCGCGCACGGACAGGCACCCCGACCCCCTCCCGCACTCGGCCGAGGACAGCGGCTACCGGCGGCGTTCCGCCTCGGTCCGGCACCGACAGGCCGGGCTCGTTGTTCGCCCGGCGACGGGCTGCAAGGACCGGTGAGGCGGCCGGACCGTCCCCGGCCCGGCCGTCGACCGATCGGCCCGGCGCGCCCCCGCCCGGTCGCGGCCGCGGTTTCGCCGGCCGCTCTCGCCCTCAGTCGCCGAGCTTGCGGAAGAGCCCTTCCTGGACGACCGAGACGAGCAGCCTGCCCTCGCGGTCGTAGATACGGCCACGGGCCAGGCCCCGGCCGCCGGTGGCGATCGGCGACTCCTGGTCGTAGAGGAACCACTCGTCCGCGCGGAACGGCCGGTGGAACCACATCGCATGATCCAGAGACGCCATGTCGAACCCGCGCGGACCCCACAGGGGCTCGACCGGGATGCGCACGGCATCCAGCAGCGTCATGTCGCTGGCGTACGTCAGCGCGCAGGTATGGACGAGAGGGTCGTCCCCCAGCGGCCCGACCGCCCGCATCCACACGGCACTGCGCGGCTCCGCCCCCTCGATCTCCTCCGGCTTCCACCGCAGGCGGTCGACATAGCGGATGTCGAAGGGCTGGCGCCGGGCCATCCGTTCCAGCGCCTCGGGCAGTCCGCCGAGGTGCTCGCGGACCTCCTCGGCGACCGTCGGCAGGTCCTCGGGAGCCGGTACGGCCCGGTTGATCGGAAGTTGATGCTCGAAGCCCGGTTCGGGCTTGTGAAAGGAGGCGGTCAAGTTGAAGATCGTGCGCCCCTGCTGGACGGCCACGACCCGGCGCGTGGTGAAGGAACGCCCGTCACGCACCCGCTCGACCTGGTACACGATCGGCACCCCGGGCCGCCCCGGCCGCAGGAAGTACGCGTGCAGCGAGTGGACCGGCCGGTCGCCTTCCGTGGTCCGTCCGGCGGCCACCAGCGCCTGCCCGGCGACCTGGCCGCCGAAGACCCGCTGCAGAGATTCCTGGGGGCTGCGGCCGCGGAAGATGTTCACCTCGATCTGTTCCAGATCGAGCAGGTCGACCAGCTTTTCCGCCGGATTGGTCATCTACGGGCGTCCTTCATCAGTGTCGGAGATGAGTCGGGGCAGAGGCGCTCGGCCGGCACGAGACCCACGGTGGGACCTGAGCAGGCGCCCACGGCCGGAACCGGACGGGCGCCCACAGTCGGTACCGAGCAGGCTTCCATGCTCAGAGCTGGCCCACCGAGGTGACGCGCACGACCGCACGCCCCTCCTCGTCCGAGGCGGCGAGATCCACCTCGGCGGAGATGCCCCAGTCGTGGTCGCCCTTCGGGTCGGCGAACGTCTGCCGGACCCGCCACAGTCCGTGCGCGGGGTCCTCCTCGATCTGCAGGAGCTTGGGGCCGCGCGCGTCGGGGCCGGTGCCCAGGTCTTCGTACTCGTCCCAGTAGGCGTCCATCGCGTCCGCCCAGGCGTCCTCGTCCCACCCGGAGTCGGCGTCCAGCTCGCCCAGCTCCTCGACCTTGTCCAGCGCCGCGAGCTCGACCCGGCGGAACATCGCGTTGCGGACGAGCACCCGGAAGGCGCGGACGTTGGTCGTGACCGGCTTGACCTCGTCCGCGTGCTCCATGGCCTCCTCGGCCGTCTCCGCCTCGGGGTTGGCGAGCTGTTCCCACTCGTCCAGGAGGCTGGAGTCGACCTGGCGGACCATCTCGCCGAGCCACGCGATGATGTCCTCGAAGTCCTCGGACTTCAGGTCGTCGGGCACGGTGTGGTCCAGGGCCTTGTACGCGCTCGCGAGGTAGCGCAGCACGATGCCCTCGGTCCGGGCAAGCTCGTAGAACGAGACGAACTCCGTGAAGGTCATGGCCCGCTCGTACATGTCGCGGATGACCGACTTGGGCGACAGCGGGTGGTCGCCGACCCAGGGATGACTGCGCCGGTAGAGGTCGTAGGCGTGGGAGAGCAGCTCGTCCAGCGGCTTGGGGTACTCGACGTCCATGAGGCGCTCCATGCGGTCCTCGTATTCGACGCCGTCGGCCTTCATCTGGGCGACCGCCTCGCCCTTGGCCTTGTTCAGCTGCGCGGCCAGGATCTGCCGCGGGTCGTCCAGGGTGGACTCCACGACCGAGACCATGTCGAGCGCGTAGGAGGGCGACTCGGGGTCGAGCAGGTCGAAGGCGGCCAGTGCGAACGTGGACAGCGGCTGGTTGAGCGCGAAGTCCTGCTGCAGGTCCACGGTGAGCCGGACGATCCGGCCCTCGGCGTCCGGCTCGTCCAGGCGCTCCACGATCCCGCCGTCCAGCAGCGAGCGGTAGATGGCGATGGCCCGCCGGATGTGCCGCAGCTGGTTCTTGCGCGACTCGTGATTGTCCTCCAGCAGGCGGCGCATGGCCTCGAAGGCGTTGCCGGGCCGGGCGATCACGGAGAGCAGCATCGCGTGGGTGACGCGGAAACGGGAGGTCAGCGGCTCCGGCTCGGAGGCGATCAGCTTTTCGAAGGTGTTCTGACCCCAGTTGACGAAGCCCTCGGGCGCCTTCTTCCGGACGACCTTCCGGCGCTTCTTCGGGTCGTCGCCCGCCTTCGCGAGCGCCTTCTCGTTCTCGATGACGTGCTCAGGCGCCTGCGCGACGACGAAGCCCGCGGTGTCGAAGCCGGCCCGTCCGGCCCGCCCGGCGATCTGGTGGAACTCCCGGGCCCGCAGAGTACGCACCCGGCTCCCGTCGTACTTGGTCAGCGCGGTGAACAAGACTGTACGGATCGGGACATTCACGCCGACGCCGAGCGTGTCCGTCCCGCAGATCACCTTCAGCAGACCCGCCTGGGCCAGCTTCTCCACCAGACGCCGGTACTTGGGCAGCATGCCGGCGTGGTGCACGCCGATCCCGTGCCGCACGTACCGCGAAAGGTTCTGCCCGAACTTGGTGGTGAAGCGGAAATTGCCGATCAGCTTGGCGATCTCGTCCTTCTCGGCCCGCGTGCACATGTTGATGCTCATCAGCGCCTGCGCCCGTTCCACGGCCGCGGCCTGCGTGAAGTGCACGATGTAGACCGGCGCCTGGTGCGTCTCCAGCAGCTCGGTCAGCGTCTCCGTCATCGGTGTCGTGCGGTACTCGTAAGACAGCGGCACGGGGCGCGTCGCGGAGCGGACGACCGAGGTCGGGTTGCCCGTACGCCGGGTCAGGTCCTTCTCGAACATCGAGACGTCGCCGAGCGTCGCCGACATCAGGATGAACTGGGCCTGCGGCAGCTCCAGCAGCGGAATCTGCCAGGCCCAGCCGCGGTCCGGCTCGGCGTAGAAATGGAACTCGTCCATCACGACCTGGCCGACGTCGGCGTCCCTGCCGTCCCGCAGCGCGATCGAGGCCAGCACCTCGGCGGTGCAGCAGATGACGGGTGCGTCGGCGTTGACGGAGGCATCGCCGGTGAGCATGCCGACGTTCTCGGTGCCGAAGAGCTTGCACAGGTCGAAGAACTTCTCGGAGACCAGCGCCTTGATGGGGGCGGTGTAGAAGGTGACCTGGTCCTTGGCCAGGGCGGTGAAGTGCGCGCCCGCCGCGACCAGGCTCTTACCGGAGCCGGTGGGGGTGGACAGGATGACGTTCGCCCCCGAGACCACCTCGATCATTGCCTCTTCCTGGGCAGGGTAGAGCGAGATGCCCTGCTGCTCGGCCCAGGTCGAAAAGGCTTCGAAGAGGGCATCGGGGTCGGCGTCGTTCGGCAGATGATCGATGAGGGTCACGCCCCCATACTGCCTTCCTTCACCCCGGAAGCGGGAACCGGCGGGTTCTGCGGTGATCATCGGGCGCTACGCTGTGTCGCCGACCACACGTCACCGGCGCGCGAACGCATGTCACCGGGGCGAGAACAAAGACGACAAGGGGTGGGGAACAACCATGATGGGACCGGCGCACTCGCTGTCCGGGGCCGCGGCCTGGCTGGGGGTGGGCGCGGCGGCCGGCGCCGCGGGGCACCCGATGCCCTGGCCGGTGGTTGTCGTCGGCGCGCTGATCTGTGCCGGTGCGGCCCTCGCCCCCGACCTGGACCACAAGGCGGCCACGATCTCGCGTGCCTTCGGCCCGCTGTCCCGGGCCCTGTGCGAGGTCGTCGACAACATCTCCGCCGCCGTCTACAAAGCCACTCGGATGAAGGGCGACGCACGCCGTTCCGGTGGTCACCGCACCTTGACCCACACCTGGCTGTGGGCGGTGCTCGTCGGCGCGGGCATGTCGGTCCTGGCCGTGCAGGGCGGCCGCTGGGCGGTGCTCGCCATCCTCTTCGTACACATGGTCCTCGCCATCGAAGGACTGCTGTGGCGAGCGGCGCGGGTCTCCAGCGATGTACTGGTGTGGCTGCTCGGCGCGGCTTCGGCGTGGATTCTCGCTGGAGTCCTGGACCAGCCGGGGAATGGCTCGCACTGGCTCTTCACGGACCCGGGCCAGGGGTACCTCTGGCTGGGGCTGCCGATCGTGCTGGGCGCGCTGGTGCACGACATCGGCGATGCCCTGACCGTCTCGGGCTGTCCGATCTTGTGGCCCATCCCGATAGGCCGCAAGCGCTGGTATCCGGTCGGTCCGCCGAAGGGCATGCGCTTCCGCGCCGGCAGCTGGGTGGAGCTGAAGGTCCTGATGCCGGTCTTCACCCTCCTCGGCGGCATAGGCGGCCTGACGGCTCTCGGCTTCTTGTAGCCGTTGGGCCCGGCGGCTGCGGTAAACCGGGCGACCGCAGTGCCCCGAGATTCCCGGGCATGCCGAGACCTCCGGGCATTCCGAGCTCCAGGAGCGCACCGAGCTCCCACCGGATTTCCCCGGCCGTGCTCTCCGGCGGCCGTCGGCCCCCGGAGAGCATGGGCAGGGCGAGTGGATCAGGCGTGCCAGGAGCGCCAGAGGGCGGCGTAGGGGCCGTCGGCGGACACCAGCGCGTCGTGGCTGCCGAGCTCGGTGATGCGGCCGTCCTCGACCACGGCGATGACGTCCGCGTCGTGGGCGGTGTGCAGCCGGTGGGCGATGGCGACGACCGTACGGCCGTCGAGCACCTTGCCCAGCGAGCGCTCCAGATGACGGGCGGCCCGGGGGTCCAGCAGCGAGGTGGCCTCGTCGAGGACCAGCGTGTGCGGGTCCGCCAGGACGAGCCGCGCCAGCGCGATCTGCTGGGCCTGCGCCGGAGTCAGGGCGTGGCCGCCGGAGCCGACCTCCGTGTCCAGCCCTTCCGCCAGCCCGCGTGCCCAGCCGTCCGCGTCCACCGCGCCCAGCGCGGCCCACAGCTCCGCGTCGTCGGCGCCCGTGCGGGCCAGCAGCAGGTTGTCGCGCAGGGAGCCCACGAAGACGTGGTGTTCCTGGTTGACCAGCGCCACGTGGGCGCGTACCCGCTCCGCCGGCATCCGGGACAGCTCGGCGCCGCCCAGGGTGATCTCACCCTTGCGCGGTGCGTAGATGCCCGCGAGGAGCCGGCCGAGTGTCGACTTGCCCGCGCCCGACGGACCGACGAGCGCCACGCGGCTGCCGGGCCGCACCTGCAGCGAGACGTCGTGCAGGACGTCGACGCCGGCGCGGTAGCCGAACCGCACCTCGTCGGCGTGGACGTGCCGGCCGTCCGGGGTGATCCGTTCGTCGGCCGCCTCGGGCTCGATCTCCCGCACGCCGACGAGCCGAGCGATCGACACCTGGGCGACCTGCAGTTCGTCGTACCAGCGCAGGACCATGCTGATCGGCTCGATCATCATCTGGGAGAGCAGCGCTCCCGTGGTCAGCTGGCCGAGCGTCATCCAGCCCTGCAGGACGAAGACACCGCCGAGCATCAGGACGGCACCGAGGTTGATGGTGTGGGTCGCGTTGATCACCGGGAAGAGGACCGAGCGGAGGTAGAGCGTGTACCGCTCCCACTGGGTCCACTCACGGACGCGCTGCTCCGACAGCCGGATGCGGCGGTCGCCGAGCCGGTGCGCCTCGATGGTGCGCCCCGCGTCGACCGTCTCGGTGAGCGCGGCGGACACCGCCGCGTAGCCGGCGGCCTCGGAACGGTAGGCGCTCGGCGCGCGCTTGAAGTACCAGCGGCAGCCCACGATCAGCAGGGGCAGCGGGACGAGTACGGACAGGGCGAGCGGCGGGGCGGTCACACCGAGCGCCCCGACCAGCAGCCCGATCCAGACCACGCCGATGGACAGCTGAGGAACAGCCTCGCGCATCGCGTTGGCCAGCCGGTCGATGTCCGTGGTGATCCGGGACAGCAGGTCGCCGGTGCCGGCCCGTTCGAGTACGCCGGGCGGCAGTCCGACGGACCGTACGAGGAAGTCCTCGCGCAGGTCCGCGAGCATCCGCTCGCCGAGCATCGCACCGCGCAGCCGGACCAGCCGCACGAACACCGTCTGGATGACCAGCGCGAGCACGAACAGGCCGATGGTGCGCTCCAGATGCAGGTCGCGCGCGCCGTCGGCGAGGTCCTCCACGAGGTCGCCGAGGAGATACGGGCCGACCATCGAGGCAACGACGGCGACGGCATTGACGGTAACGAGGAGGACAAATGCTTTTCGGTGGCGACGGATCAGCCCCGCGACGTAGCTGCGTACGGTCGCGGGAGAGCCGACAGGGAGAATGGTCGTGGTACGTGCGGCTTCCGGATCGTGCTCCGGCGGCGCCAGGCCGATCATGCCGTCTCCTCGATGGAGTCGAGCGCGCCCACGCGGGCGTGCGGTGGGGTGGCGGGCTCCGTGTCCCGCGGGACGTCCGCGGGGGCTCCGTGCGAGGTGCCCTGCGCTCCTTCGCGCGGGCCTGCGCCCGGGCCCTCACCCGTGTCTTCCCGCGGATCTTTCCGCGGGAGGGAGGCGTCGGCGGCCTGCTTTCGCGCACGTTCCTCGTCGGTTTCCCGGGTGACGACCGAGTGGTAGGCGGGGGAGGTACGGAGCAGGTCGCGGTGCGGGCCGACCGCGGTGACCTTACCTTCGGGCAGGAAGACCACCTGGTCGGCGCGGTCCAGTACCAGCGGGCTGGAGGTGAGGACGACCGTGGTGCGGCCGTCGCGCAGGGCGTGCAGACCGTCGGCGATCCGGGCCTCGGTGTGGGAGTCGACCGCGCTGGTCGGCTCGTCGAGTACCAGCACCTCCGGGTCGGTGACCAGCGACCGGGCCAGCGCCAGCCGTTGGCGCTGGCCGCCGGAGAGGGAGCGGCCGCGTTCGGTGATGCGGCTGTGCATCGGGTCGCCCGAGCCGTCGGTGCCGGACTGGGCGAGTGCGGCCAGTACGTCGTCGCACTGGGCGGCGGCCAGGGCCTTTTCAGCGGTGACGGCGCCGGAGGACGGCACGTCGAACAGCTCCTGCAGCGTTCCGGACAGCAGTACCGGGTCTTTGTCCTGGACCAGGACGGCCCGGCGGGCGGAGTCCCGTGGTACGTCGTCCAGGGGGACGCCGCCGAGCTCCACGGAGGGGAGAGTGACGCGCGCGGGAACGGCCGCGTCCGCCGCGGCCTCCCCGCGACCCTTCTCGCTGCCTTCACCCGTGGCGTTACCCACGCCTTCACCCGTGGCGTTACTCACGCCGTCCAGGCTGTCGCGGCTCGCATCAGCCGTATCGCCCGCGTCGCCCGCAGAGTTCGGCTCGCCCGGACCGTCGGCGGAGCGTTCGCCCCGCTCATCCCGTTCGTCCGGCTCGCCCGCCGGATGTCCGCCCAGACGTTCCGCCAGTCGGCCCGCCGCGTCCGGGTCGCCGCAGACCACCGCCGTGAGACGGCCAGCCGGGGCGAGCAGGCCGGTGGCCGGGTCATAGAGGTCGCCCCGAAGCGGGGCGTGGTCCGTGATGCGGCCGTCGGCCGGACGGCTGAGCGCGAGGACGCGGGCCGCCCGCTTCGCGGACGGCCGGGAGAAGGAATACGCCTGGGCGATCTCCTCGAAGTGGCGAAGAGGGTGGAGCAGGAAGGTGACCGCGCTGTACATGGTGACCAGCGCGCCGACCTCGATACGGCCGTCCAGGGCCAGCCGGGCGCCGTACCAGACGACCACGATCAGCAGCAGTCCGGGCAGCGCGACCTGGACGGCCGAGATCAGCGCCCACATCCGGGCACTGCGGACGGCGGCCCTGCGGACGTCCTGGGAGGCCGTGCGGTAGCGGCCGAGGAACAGCTCCTCGCCGCCGATGCCGCGCAGCACGCGAAGGCCCGCGACGGTGTCGGAGGCCAGTTCCGTGGCGCGGCCGGCCTTTTCCCGCTGTTCGTCGGCGCGCTGCGTCGCGCGCGGCAGCAGTGGCAGCACGGCGAGTGCCAGTACGGGTACGCCGATCGCGACCACGGTGCCCAGCGTGGGCTGGTAGATCACCAGGGCCACGCACACGCCGACCGTGGTCAGCGCGGCGGCCGAGAAACGGGAGATGGCCTCGACGAACCACCCGATCTTCTCCAGGTCGCCGGTGCTGACCGCGACCACCTCGCCGGCCGCGACCCGCCGGGTCAGGGCGGAGCCCAACTCCGCAGTCTTGCGGGCGAGCAGTTGCTGGATGCGGGCGACGGCGGTGATCCAGTTGGTGACGGCGGCGCGGTGCAGCATCGTGTCGCCGACCGAGACCAGTACGCCCAGGACGGCCATCAGGCCGCCCGCGAGGGCCAGTCCGGCGCCGGAGCGGTCGGCGACGGCCTGCACGGCGATGCCCACCGGCACAGGGAAGGAGGCCACGGCGCCGGTGTGCACCAGCCCCCAGGCCATGGCCTTGAACTGGCCGCCCAGTTGCCGGCGGCAGAGCCAGACCAGGAAGCGGCCGCCGGAACGGACGTCGGGGACACCCGGGTCGGGATGCGGTAGATCGCGAATCTGCATGACGTCCAAGCGTTTCGTCGGTTACGGAACCCGGACACGGTGCCCGGACAGGAGTCGGGCACGGAGTCCCGGCCGGAGAGCGGGTCGGGAGCCCGCCGGGCGTGGCAGACGCGGCGGAACAGGGCAGGGCTGTGCCGCTTGCGCCTGCGACAGGAGCAGGGCAGAGCCATGGAAGGTTGGCGTGGAATGGCCGGGATTTTCAATCGTTTTTCTGGCGGAACGCATGGATCGGGCCACGATGTGCGGTTCGGGGGCCGCGGTCCGCCTCGCCGGATGGGTCGGGATCGGGCAGTGCGACCATGTGAACCATGCGGAGTACAAGTAAGGCGGCCGTGCTGGTCGCCGCGGGGCTGGTCCTGGTGTCGGGTTGTGGCGGTGCCCGGAACGACGGCAAGGAAGCCGCCGGTCGTGCGGGGAAGCCCAGCGCCACGCCGTCGACGGGGCTGACGCGCATACCCGGAGTGGGGGAGAAGCTGCAGTCCCGCATCCCCGCCGATTCGCGGCAGGTGGTCGCGGTGTACGGCGACGGCGAGAACGCCACCACCTCGACGGTCGTGCTGTACACGAAGGGCAGTGACACCGAGGGCAGTGGCACAAAGGGCGGCGGCGCGAAGGGCGGTGACACGAAGGACGCCGGAAACACCTGGAGCCGGGAGCGTAGTTGGCAGGCGCACAACGGTAAGCGCGGCTGGACACTGCACCACCACGTGGGGGACAAGCGCAGTCCGGTCGGCGTGTACACGCTCTCGGACGCGGGCGGGGTGTTGCCCGACCCGGGTGCGAAGCTGCCGTACACCGCGTCCGCGGCCTTCACTCCGCCCGGGTACTGGGCGAAGCGGACCAGGCACGACTTCGACTACGTCATCGCCATCGACTACAACCGCGCGAAGGGCGTCTCGCCGCTCGATCCGACCCGGCCGGAGGGGGAGTCCAAGGGGGGTGGCATCTGGCTGCACATGGACCACGGGAGTGGTACGTCCGGCTGTGTGAGCCTGCCCAAGTCCGGCATGCGGTACCTGCTGCGCACGCTCGATCCCGGGCAGCACCCGGTCGTGGTCATGGGCGACAAGGCCCACCTGGAGGCATGAGCGCGTACCCCGGACGGTGACAGGTCCGGTGCCGGGCCGGCCCGTCACAGGTTGTTGTACCGGAGGTTACTTGGAGCAAGCTCCAAGATTTTCTTGGATGTAACACGTGCCTCTTCTGTGAGGCATGGGGCTCAGTCATAGTGACGGACCACGGAGAACGGAAATCCGTTTTCGCATCCCAGAATCCGTCCTAGGGAGTGCCCGTGCCGCACGCCACCGGATCGCTCGCTCGCCGAGCAGGCCGCATGCTGCGCACCAGTCTGTTCACGCAGGTCCTCGTCGCCCTGTTCATCGGAGTCCTCGTCGGACGGCTGTGGCCGGAATTCGGCTCAGCCGTCCAACCGCTCGGCGACGGCTTCGTCCGCCTCATCAAGGCGATGATCGCCCCGCTCGTCTTCTGCGTCGTCGTCGCCGGCATCACCAAGGCCGGTGACCTCAAGGCGTTCGGGCGGATCGGCCTCAAGGCGCTGATCTGGTTCGAGGTGGCGACCACCATCGCGCTCGTCGTCGGCCTGCTCGCGGGCAATGTCTTCGGGCCCGGCATCGGCATGAACGTCGACCCGGCGTCGCTCGACCAGAATGCAGTGGACGAGAAGACCGGCGGTGGGCATCTGCCGTCCACCTCGCAGTTCATCCTCGAGTCGCTGCCGGACAGCGCGGTCGGGGCGTTCGCCGAGAACTCGCTGCTCCAGGTCCTCGTCCTGTCCTGCCTGGTGGGTGCGGCGCTGCTGCACCTCGGGCAGACGAAGGTGCCGCAGATCCTGCCGTTCATCGAGCAGGCGCAGGAGGTCGTCTTCACGATCGTCGGCTACATCATGCGCCTCGCGCCGATCGCCGTCTTCGGGGCGACCGCGCACCTCGTGGGGGAGTACGGCCTCGGCGCGATGACGACGTACGCGAAGCTCATCGCGGTCTGTTACGGCGTCGCGCTGGCCTTCCTCGTGCTGCTGGGGCTCGCGCTCAAGGTCGTCACGGGGCTCAGCCTGTGGAAGTTCGTCCGCTACACCCGCGAGGAGCTGCTGCTGGCGCTGGGCACGGGCTCCAGCGAGACGGTGATGCCGCGCATGATGCAGAAGCTTCGTGCCGCGGGCTGCCGGGACGATGCCGTCGGGCTGGTCCTGCCGACCGGTTACTCCTTCAACCTCGACGGTGCATCGATTTATCTCTCCATCGGCACGCTCTTCATTGCGCAGGCGGTCGGTGTCGATCTGTCGATGGGTCAGCAAATCACCGTTGTGCTGGTGCTGATGCTGACCAGCAAGGGGATGGCGGGCGTGCCCGGTTCGGCGTTCCTGGCGCTGTCGGCCACCGCCTCCGCGCTCGGTGTCATCCCCGCGGCGGCGGTGGCGCTGCTGCTCGGCGTCGACCGGATCATGGACTCGATGCGGGTGGCGACCAACCTGCTCGGCAACTGTGTCGCGGTCTTCGCGGTCTCCCGCTGGGAGGGTGCCCTGGACCGCGTGACGGCGAAGAAGGTCCTCAACGGCGAGGTGATCGCCGCTCCGGTGGCGCCTGGTGTTCCGAAGGTGCCCGCCGTGCAGGAGGCGCCGGCCGCCTCGGACGGCGACGCCCCCAAGGTGTCCGCCGCCCCCAAGGTGTCCGCCGCCTCCGAGACACCCAATGCCCAAGACACACCCCATGCCCAAGGCACATCCGCCGAGAAGTGACCGCCGCGGAGTGACTCCTGGGGCTCGGCCGACAGGTGTCGGCCGAGCCCCAGAGCCCGTCACCTCGTCGGCTTCTCCGAGTCCATCCCCGGCCGGGCCTTCTTCCAGTCGCCGCGCGTGAAGTCCGGTATCTCCAGCGGCATGCCGTGCGCCTTGATCGACAGGTCGCTCAGCGGTACGGGCGCGGTCCAGATCGCCGCGTCGTACACGTCGAAGTCCGGCACCAGGCCCAGGTGCAGGCACTGGGTGAGCCGGAAGACCAGCATGTAGTCCATGCCGCCGTGTCCGCCCGGCGGGTTGGCGTGCTCCTTCCAGAGCCAGTGGTCCCACTCCGCGAACTCACCGAAGTCGTGCCACTGATCATCGCTGTGGCCGGGTTCGAGATAGATCCGCGACGGATAGTCCTCGAAGACGCCCTTCGTGCCGCCGAGGCTGTTGATGCGGCTGTACGGGTGCGGCGTGGAGACGTCGTGCTCCAGGCGGATCACGCGGCCCTTGGCCGTCTGGACGAGGGAGAGCGTCCGGTCGCTCTCGATGTACGTCTCCTTCCAGCTCGGGTCGCCGGCCGGCATGTGCTCCTTGCGGTACGCGGCCAGGCCCAGCGAGGGCGTGCCGAAGCTGGAGATCCGTACCGCCCGGTCGCCGCGGTTGACGTCCATGTAGTTGGCGACCGGCCCGAACCCGTGGTTGGGGTACAGGTCGCCGCGCAGCCGGGTGTGCCACAGCCGGCGCCACGGGCCTTCGTAGTAGTCCGGGTCGAACATCAGGCCGCGCAGGTCGTGGTTGTAGGCCCCGGCGCCGTGCAGCAGGTCGCCGAAGAGGCCGGCGTGCGCCATCCGCAGCACCCGCATCTCGTTCCGCCCGTAGCAGCAGTTCTCCAGCTGAAGGCAGTGCTTACGGGTCTGTTCGGAGAGGTCGACCAGTTCCCACAGCTCCTCCAGCCGGAGGGCTATCGGGCACTCGACGCCCACGTGCTTGCCGTTGAGCATGGCCGTCTTCGCCATCTCGAAGTGCGAGTCCCAGGGCGTGGCGACGTAGACGAAGTCGATGTCGCCGCGCTTGCAGAGGTTCTCGAAGTCCTGGTCGCCGTTGGCGTAGACGGCGGGGGCGGGCTGACCGGCGTCGGTGACCTTCTTCGCGGCCTCGGCGGTCTTCTCCTTGACCGGGTCGCAGATCGCCACGACGCGGGTGTTCGGTACGGCGAGGAAGAGGTCGATCATGGAGCCGCCGCGATTGCCGAGGCCGACGATGCCGACGCGTACGGTGCTGCGCCCTTCGAAGGGCACGCCGATCATCGTCTTGCCGCGCCGCTTCGGTGCCGCCGCGGTGTCAGGGGCGGATCCGGCGGAGACCGGAGACGCGGCAGCGGCCGGTGCCGCCGCTGCCCCGGCCGCTGATGCCGTGCCCGCGGCCATTCCGGCGAGTCCGAGCCCGGCGCCCGCGGCGCCCGCCGTCCACAGCACCGAACGGCGGCTCGGACCGGCCCCGTCGACCGCACCGCTGCCGCCTGCCGTACCGGCCCCGCCGCCGGCCGTACCAGTGCCGCCGCCTGCCGTACCAGCGCCGCCATCAGCCGTCCCGGCGCCGCCGTGCTCGCCGTGCTCGCCGTGCTCGCTGTGCTCGTCGTGCTGGTCGTGAGGCTCAGGTCGTGCGTCGTGCATGGGCCCTCCCGGGGTGCGGATGGTGCGCGGCGAATACGTCCAAGCTCGAAGAGGACCTTGGTGGTTGAGACCACTGGGCACAAGGGGGCTCATTGGACTCCTGAGGCGAGTTCTTGGACTCTTTTCTTGCGCAAGCTCCTGGAAATTCTTGCGGAACGCCTTGACGTGTTCACTTCGTAAAGGCAGGCTCCTCGCTGAATCCCCCCACGGCGGCCAGGCGCGTGGCTGCCTTCGTGACGCGTCCCCCACCGCGTCCGTACGCAGAAGGAGCCGCATGTTGCACCAACGTTCCCGGATACTCGGCGGCACGCTGGCCGGTGTGCTCGTGGCCGCCGGCCTCGCGACCCTCGCGCCCTGGCAGTCACAGGCCACCCCGCCCGGTGAAAAGACCGTCACCGCCACGCTGTTCGAGCGGCCGTACGCGGACGTCGGCAGGGCCTGTACCGACCAGCTCGGCCCGGCCGGCTACGGCTACGTCGAGGTCTCGCCCGCCTCGGAGCACATCAAGGGTGACCAGTGGTGGACGTCGTACCAGCCGGTGAGTTACAAGATCGCGGGCCGGCTCGGCGACCGCGACGCCTTCGCCGCCATGGTCTCCGCCTGCCACAAAGCCGGTGTCAAAGTCATCGCCGACGCCGTCATCAACCACATGTCGTCCGGGTCCGGCACGGGCACCGGCGGCACGCAGTACACGAAGTACGGCTATCCCGGGTACTACCAGGACCAGGATTTCCACTCCTGCCGTAAGGACATCTCCGACTACGGCAACCGTGACAACGTGCAGAACTGCGAACTGGTGGGCCTGGCAGACCTGGACACCGGCAGCGACGCCGTCCGCACCACCATCGCCAAGTACCTCGACGACCTGCGCTCGCTCGGCGTCGACGGCTTCCGCATCGATGGCGCGAAGCACATGGCGGCCGACGACATGGCCGCGATCAAGGGAAAGATGAGCGACCCGGGTTTCTGGGTCTCCGAGGTCATCTACGGGGGCGGCGAGGCGGTCCAGCCGGAGGAGTACACGGAGATCGGCGACGTCGACGAGTTCCGTTACGGGGGCCACCTCAAGAGCGCCTTCCAAGGGGGCAGCATTGCCCAGCTGAAGTCCGTCGCCGACGGCAAGCTCAGCAGCGGGTCGGCGCGTACCTTTGTCGACAACTGGGACACCGAGCGCAGTGGTTCGACGCTCACGTACAAGGACGGCGCGACGTACACGCTCGCGAATGTCTTCATGCTGGCCTCGCCCTACGGCTCGCCCAACGTCTTCTCCGGCTACGAGTGGTCCGACAAGGACGCGGGTCCGCCCAGCGGCGCCGACGGCTGGACGGACATGCACGCGAAGCAGGAGATCACCGGGCTGGTCGGGTTCCGTAACGCGGTCGGCGACGCCGAGTTGACCGACTGGTGGGACAACGGGGCCGGCGCGATCGCCTTCGGCCGCGGCGACAAGGGCTTCGTCGCCCTCAACGCAGGCGACGGCGAGCTGTCCGAGACCTTCGCGACGCCGCTGCCCGCCGGTACGTACTGCAACGTCGCAAAGGCCGCGCCGGACTCCTGCGACGGCAACACCGTCACGGTCGGCGACGACGGCAAGGCGCAGCTGACCGTGCCCGCGAAGGGCGCGGTGGCCCTGCACGCGGGCGCCAAGAGCTGAACACACGCACGCGCACACGTACGACGCGGCCCGTCTTTCAGGCGGGCCGCGTCGCCCGTTCCAGTTCCAGCAGCACCGAGTAGTAGCCGCGGCCCTCCGTCGCGTGGTCCATGCCCACCTCGCACATCCGGTTCGCCGACAGGTGCGCATCGAAGTGCCGGGACGTCACCTCCACCGCCTCCCGGGCCGTCGCCGCCTCGGTCAGCTCCTTGTGCAGCATTCCGCGGTCGCCCGCGAAGGCGCAGCAGCCCGCGTCGTCCGGTACCACGACCTCCTGGGCGCACGCCTCGGCGACCGTACGGAGCTGCGCCTCGTCGCCCAGGTGGCGCATCGAACAAGTGGGGTGCAGCACTACGGAGTCCACGGTCCGCACCACCTCCAGGTGCGGCAGCAGCTCGTCGGCCGCCCAGACGACGGAGTCCACGACGGTCAGTTCGGCGTGCAGCTGCTTGTTGTCCTCGGTGAGGTACGGGACGACCTCGTGGGCGATGCCGAGCGTGCACGAGGACGCATCGACGACCAGGGGGAGCCGGCCGCCCGCGGTCCAGCCCCAGGCCGCTTCCACGATGCGGTTCGCCATCACGGCGTTGCCCTCGTCGTACCCCTTGGAGTGCCAGATCGTGGCGCAGCAGGTGCCCGCGACGTCCCCGGGGATCCAGACCGGCTTGCCGGCCCGCCGGGACACCGCGACGACGGCCTCGGGGAGGGAGGGACCCTCGTACCCGTCCGGCTCCCCGAAGATCCGGTTGATGCACGCCGGGTAGTAGACCGCGACCGCGTCCTGCTTACGGGTGGGCGGCAGCCGGCGGGCCGCCGCGCCCGGGAGCTCGGGCAGCCAGCGCGGTACGAGGTCGGGGCGTACGGCCTTGCGGGCGGCGTCCGTCATGGTCTCCAGCAGCCGGTCGCCGAGCCGCTCGCTGATCCGGTCCGCCGCGGCGACCGCGAGCCGGGCCGACGCCTCTACCGTCTTGAAGCGCTTCGCGGCGAGCGCGGCGGCCTTCTCCTCGCGCGGGGAGTGCCGCCGGTGCCGGAAGTCCTTCATCATCGCGCCGGTGTCGATGCCGACCGGGCAGGCCAGCTTGCAGGTCGAGTCGCCCGCGCAGGTGTCGATCGCGTCGTATCCGTAGGCGTCCACAAGCGCACCGGTGACCGGTGAGTCCGGGTGCTGGCGCATCATTTCGCGGCGCAGCACGATGCGCTGGCGGGGCGTGGTGGTGAGGTCGCGGCTGGGGCAGACCGGCTCGCAGAAGCCGCACTCGATGCAGGGGTCGGCGACCGCCTCGACCTCGGGGATGGTCTTCAGGCCGCGGAGGTGGGCCTTGGGGTCGCGGTCCAGGACGACGCGCGGGGCGAGGATGCCGTGCGGGTCGAACAGGTCCTTGATCCGCCACATCAGGTCCGTCGCGCGCGGTCCCCACTCCAGCTCCAGGAAGGGCGCGATGTTGCGTCCGGTGGCGTGCTCGGCCTTGAGCGAGCCGTCGAAGCGCTCCACGGTCATCCGGCAGAAGTCGTCCATGAAGGCCGCGTAGCGCGCCACGTCCTCGGGCTTCGCCGCGTTGAACGCGAGGAGGAAGTGCAGGTTGCCGTGGGCGGCGTGGCCGGCGACGGCGGCGTCGAAGCCGTGCCGGGCCTGCAGCTCCAGCAGCGCCGTGCAGGCGTCCGCGAGCTGTGCGGGCGGTACGGCGAAGTCCTCGACGAGCAGCGTCGTACCGGAGGGCCGGGAGCCGCCGACCGCGGTGACGAACGCCTTGCGGGCCTTCCAGTACCCCGCGATCGTGCCCGGGTCGCGGGTGAACTCGTTGGTGACGGACTCGACCGGCGCGACCAGTTCCAGGTCGTTCAGAACTTGCTGGGCGGCCTCTTCGAACGCCGCCTGACGTTCTTCGTCCGGGGCGCGGAACTCCACGAGCAGCGCGGTCGTTTCCGTGGGGAGTGCCGCCCAGTCGGCGGGTACTCCGGCGACGCGGACCGAGGCGCGCAGCGTGTTGCCGTCCATCAGCTCCACGGCGAGCGCGCCCGCTTCGTTGAAGCGCGGGACGGCGGCGGCAGCGGCCCGCAGATCGGGGAAGAAGAGCAGTGCGGTGGAGGTGCAGCGGTCCAGGGGCAGGGTGTCGAATACCGTCTCGGCGATGAAGCCGAGCGTGCCCTGGGACCCGACGATCAGGCCGCGCAGGATCTCGACGGGGGTGGCGCCGTCGAGGAAGGCGTCGAGCCGGTAGCCGTTGGTGTTCTTGAGCTCGTACTTGGCGCGGATGCGAGCGACCAGCTCGGGGTCCGCCTCGATCTCCGCCTTCAGGGCCAGCAGCCCGCCGCACAGGGCCGGTTCGGCGTGGGCCAGCTCCTCGTCGGCGGCCGGGTCGGCGGTGTCCACGACCGTGCCTGAAGGCAGCACGACCGTGGCGGAGGCGAGCGTGCGGTAGGAGTTCCGGGTGGTGCCGGCCGTCATGCCCGAGGCGTTGTTGGCGACGACGCCGCCCACGGTGCAGGCGATGGCGCTGGCGGGGTCGGGGCCGAGCAGCCGGCCGTGGCGGGCCAGCGTGGTGTTGGCCCGGACGACGGTCGTCCCCGGGCCGATGCGGGCCTGCTCGCCGTCGCCCAGTACCTCGATGCCGGCCCAGTGGCGGCGCACGTCGACGAGGATGTCCTCGCCCTGTGCCTGACCGTTGAGCGAGGTGCCGGCGGCGCGCAGGACGACCTTGCGGCCGTGGCCGTGCGCGTAGGAGAAGACCGCCGAGATGTCGTCGATGTCCTCGGCGAGCACGACGACCTGCGGGACGAACCGGTAGGGGCTCGCGTCCGAGGCGTACTTCACGAGGTCGGAGAGGCTGTGCAGGATCTTCTCCGGCCCGAGCAGGGCGGTCAGGTCGCCGCGCAACGGCTCGGGCGTCCCGGACGCCTGCTCGTCGGCCACCCGGTCGACGGCCGGGCCCTCGGTCGTGGCGGGGCGCAGTACGGTCGGCTCCGGCTCCAGCAACGGCATGGCTTCTCCTCGTAGGCGGCCCGTCGGTAGCGGCCCATCGGTCCGGCGTCGTTCAGCAGCGCCGCCCCGGCTCGTCGACCAGGGTGGACAGCAGCCCGCCGAGCAGCTCGCGCTGGTCGGCGGTCAATGGAGCCAGGATGTCCTCCGCGGCGGCCCGGCGCGCGCTTCGCAGCGCCCCGAGTGTCGTCCGGCCGGTCTCGGTCATCTCGATCCGCACGACGCGTCGGTTGGCCGGGTCCGGCACCCGGCGTACGGCGTCCGCCGCCTCCAGCGCGTCCACGAGGGTGGTCACCGCGCGCGGTACGACGTCCAGGCGGGCCGCCAGGTCGGCCATCCGGGGCGGGGTGTCGCAGTGCGCCACGATGCGCAGCAGCCGGGACTGCGCCGGGGTGAGGGCGAGTGGTTCGAGATGGCGCTTCTGCGCGCGGTGCATCCGGCGGGTCAGCCGTACCAGCTGTTCGGCGAGGTCGGTGTCGGGTCCGGTCTGGGGGGAGGACATGCCGGGAGGTTATCAGGACTAAGTTCATTGTGAGTATAGGTAACAATGGGCTACCCTCGGCAGGCGTCCGGGTCCCGACGCGGCCCGCCGCAACCCCGGAAGCCGCCCGCCGATTCCCGGCAGCCGCCCGTCGGCCCCGATCACCCGAAGGAGCTCATTGCGTCCCGACACCATTGACTGGACCCCGCCGCCCAAGGATGAGCAGCAGCCCGTCCAGGTACGGCGGATCCTCCGCCTGTTCCGGCCCTACCGCGGCCGGCTGGCCCTGGTGGGCCTGCTGGTGGCCGCCGCCTCGCTGGTCTCCGTCGCCTCGCCGTTCCTGCTGCGTGCGGTCCTCGACGTGGCGATCCCGGAGCGGCGCACCGGACTGCTGAGCCTGCTCGCCCTCGGCATGATCGTCACCGCCGTGATGAACAGCGTCTTCGGGGTGCTGCAGACGCTGATCTCCACCACCGTCGGCCAGCGCGTCATGCACGACCTGCGGACCGGTGTCTACGCCAAGCTGCAGCGAATGCCGCTGGCGTTCTTCACCCGTACGCGCACCGGCGAGGTGCAGTCCCGTATCGCCAACGACATCGGAGGCATGCAGGCCACCGTCACCTCCACCGCGACCTCTCTGGTCTCCAACCTCACCAGCGTCATCGCCACCGTCGTGGCCATGCTCGCCCTGGACTGGCGGCTCACCCTCGTCTCCCTCCTGCTGCTCCCGCTGTTCGTCTGGGTCAGCCGGCGGGTCGGCAACGAGCGCAAGCGGATCACCACCCAGCGGCAGAAGCAGATGGCCACGATGTCCGCGATGGTCACCGAATCGCTCTCCGTCTCCGGCATCCTGCTCGGCCGCACGATGGGCCGCGCCGACTCGCTCACCGAGAACTTCACCAAGGAATCCGAACGGCTGGTCGGCCTGGAGATCCGCGCGAACATGGCGGGCCGCTGGCGGATGGCCACCATCGGCATCGTCATGGCCGCCATGCCCGCGCTGATCTACTGGGCGGCGGGCCTGGTCCTCCAGCTCGGCGGCCCGGTCTTCTCCATCGGCACGCTCGTCGCCTTCGTCTCCCTCCAGCAGGGGCTGCTGCGCCCGACCGTCTCGCTGCTCACCACCGGCGTGCAGATGCAGACCTCGCTCGCGCTCTTCCAGCGCATCTTCGAATACCTCGACCTGCCGGTGGCCATCACCGAGCCCGAGAAGCCGGTGCGGCTGGCGGCACCCCGCGGGGAGATCCGCTTCGAGGACGTGACCTTCGCGTACGACCCGGCCGCGGCGCCCACCCTGTCCGGCATCGACCTGACCGTCCCGGCCGGCGGCAGCCTCGCCGTGGTCGGCCCGACCGGCAGCGGCAAGTCCACGCTCAGCTATCTGGTGCCGCGGCTGTACGACGTGACCGGCGGCCGCGTCACGCTGGACGGGGTGGACGTCCGCGAGCTGGACTTCGACACGCTCGCCCGTTCGGTGGGCGTGGTCTCCCAGGAGACGTACCTCTTCCACGCCTCGGTCGCCGACAACCTGCGCTTCGCCAAGCCCGACGCGACCGACGAGGAGATCCTCCGCGCCGCGCGGGCCGCCCAGATCCACGACCACATCGCCGGCCTGCCCGACGGCTACGACACCCTCGTCGGCGAGCGCGGCTACCGCTTCTCCGGCGGCGAGAAGCAGCGCCTGGCCATCGCCCGCACCATCCTGCGCGACCCGCCGGTGCTGGTACTGGACGAGGCCACCAGCGCACTGGACACCCGTACCGAGCACGCCGTCCAGCGGGCCATCGACGAGCTCTCGGCGGGCCGCACGACGATCACCATCGCGCACCGCCTCTCCACCGTCCGCGACGCCGACCAGATCGTCGTCCTGGACGCGGGCCGGATCGCCGAACGCGGCACGCACGAGGAACTGCTGGCCGCCGACGGCCGGTACGCGGCTCTGGTACGGCGCGACGCCCAGGAACCCGCACCCCCGTCCCCCGACGGCCCGGAACCGCTCTCCCCGTCACGAGCCGCCCTCTCCTAAGCTCGGGCCCATGCTCCTCTGGATCAACGGACCCTTCGGCGGCGGCAAGACGCAGACCGCGCACGAGCTCCGGCGGCGCCTCCCGGGCAGCGTGGTCTGCGACCCCGAGCACATCGGCTTCGGCCTGCACCGGACGCTGCCGCCCGGGCTGCGCGGCGACTTCCAGGACCTGCCCGCCTGGCGGCAGGGCGTGTACGAAGTACTGGACCGGGCCCTGGACGGGCACGACGGCACGGTGATCGTCCCGATGACGGTCGTGGAACCGGCCTACTTCCGCGAGACCATCGGCCGGCTGCGCGACAGCGGCCACGACGTGCGGCATTTCGCCCTGCTGGCGGACCGCCGGACGGTGCTGCGGCGGCTGCGTGAGCGCGCCGTCGGCCGCGCCCTCCACCTGCTCGCGGGTCAGCACGCGCCCCCACGCCACGAGACCTTCGCCGTGCGGCGGCTGGACCGGTGCCTGGAGCAGTTGGCAAAACCGGAGTTCGCCGAGCACCTGTGGACCGACCGCCTCACGGTCCCCGAGGTGGCCGACCGCATCGCTGCCTCTGCCGGCCTCCGGCTGACCTCGAACACCGACGGCCCGCTCCGAGGCAGGCTCCGCCGGGCCGGGGTCGGCCTCCGTCACATCCGCTTCGACTGACCGGCCCGCACGCTGCTGTGCAGTACGCCTCACGGCGTCATCAGGACCACCTCCAGCGTGCGCGGGCCGTGCACGCCCTCCACCCGGTCCAGTTCGATGTCGCTCGTCGCGGACGGGCCGGAGATCCAGGTGAGCGGGTGCCGTGGGTCCAGCCGCTCCAGCGCCTGGGGCACGGACGCCACGACCTGCTCCGGCATCCGTACGACGCAGATGTGGTGGTCGGGTACGAGTGTGATGCGGCGGCGGCCCTGGTCCGGGCCCGCGTCCAGGACGATCGTGCCGGTCTCGGCGATGGCGACCGCGCAGCCCGTCACCACGCTGTCCACCGCGTCCAGTTCGCCGGGCGTCGTCTCCGGCACGTCCGGCACCACTTCCAGGTCACAGTCCGCCAGCCACTCGGGCGGCAGCCCCGCGGGCGCCACCACCGACCGTGAGCCCCGCTCGCCCAGCAGGTGTGCGAGCAGTCCCGGCAGCCCGGCGGCGTCGATGCCGTGGACGATCGCGCGGTAGTCCACGAGGTTCTCCGCCAGCAGCTGCACGGTGTCCTCCGTGGGGAGCTCGCCGTGCGCCCGTAGATAGTCCCTCGGTACCGCGGTCTCCTCGGGGCCCGAGGTCCGCGGTACGTCCGCCAGCGCCCGGCGCACCCGCGCCAACACCACGTCCCGGCTGCTCACTTCCCACTCTCCTTACGCCCGTCGCCGCGCCCCACACGTTCGTCGCCGCGCTCCGCGCCCCGGGTGCGCTGCCACCAGTCGCGGAACGACTCCGCCGGTACCGGCGGCAGGTCGCGGGTGTCGGACCAGGCGCGTGCCGGACCCGGCAGCCGCCGCGGGTGCAGCTTCCGGGTGCGGGCCGCCAGCCGCTGGCCCGCGCGCAGCACACCGGGCCGGTCGAACACGAAGCCCGCTGCACGCATCGCAGCGCGCTCCGCCGCGTGCCCCTTCGCCGGCTGGATGACCGTCCGCATCCCGCCCCGGACGACCTTGCCGCCCTCCACCACGCGCTCCCGCAGGTGCACCAGCACCTCCGGAATGTCGATCGCCACCGGACACACCTCGTAACAGGCCCCGCACAGCGATGACGCGTACGGCAGGGAGGCGTCCAGCGCGCTCGCCGTACCGCGCAGCTGCGGCGTGAGGATCGCGCCGATCGGCCCCGGGTAGGCCGAGCCGTACGCGTGCCCGCCGGCCCGCTCGTACACCGGGCAGACGTTCAGACAGGCCGAGCACCGGATGCAGCGCAGCGCCTGCCGGCCGACCGTGTCCGCGAGCGTGTCCGTCCGCCCGTTGTCCAGCAGGACGAGATGAAACGTCCGCGGTCCGTCCCCGTCGGTCGTGCCCGTCCACATCGAGGTGTACGGGTTCATCCGCTCGGCTGTGGAGGAGCGCGGCAGGAGTTGGAGGAAGACCTCCAGGTCCTGCCAGGTGGGGACCACCTTCTCGATGCCGACGACCGAGATCAGGGTCTCCGGGAGCGTCAGGCACATCCGGCCGTTGCCCTCGGACTCCACGACGACCAGCGTCCCGGTGTCCGCGACCATGAAGTTGGCGCCGGAGATGCCGACCTTCGCGCGCAGGAATTTCTCCCGTAGGTGCAGCCGGGCCGCCTCGGCCAGCTCCGTCGGCCGGTCGCTGAGCCCGTCCGGCGCGGGCCGTCCCCAACTGCCCATCTGAGTCCGGAAGATGTCGCGGATCTCGGAGCGGTTGCGGTGGATCGCCGGGACCAGGATGTGCGACGGGCGGTCCTTGCCGAGCTGCACGATCAGCTCCGCGAGATCCGTCTCGTACGCGCTGATCCCGGCCTCGGCCAGCGCCTCGTTCAGCCCGATCTCCTGCGTCGCCATCGACTTGACCTTGACGACCTCGCGCTCGCCGGTGGCCCGCACGAGACGCGTCACGATGCGGTTGGCCTCCGTCGCGTCGGCCGCCCAGTGCACCTGGCCGCCCGCCGCGGTCACCGCCTCCTCCAGCCGCTCCAGATAGTGGTCCAGGTGGCGCAGCGTACGGTCCTTGATCGCGCGCCCCGCCGCGCGCAACTGCGCCCAGTCACTCAGCTCGCCGACCGCCCTGGCGCGCTTGTCCCGGATGGTGTGCGTGGCGTACCGGAGATTGGCGCGCAGCCGGGTGTCGCGGGTGGAGCGGTCGGCGGCCGCCGGGAAGGCCGGCATGCCCAGGTCGGTGACGCTCACAGCATGTTCCCTTCGCTCACAGGGCAAGTCCCCGCGCTTGCCGGGCATTCGCTCACAGCACGTTCCCTTCCGTACTGGCGAGGATTTCCGCGATATGGACGGGCCGGACCGTCGAGCCCTGCCGCGAGAGTGTGCCGCCGATGTGCATCAGACAGGAGTTGTCGACCGTGCAGACCGCCTCGGCGCCGGTCTCCTGGATGTGCCGGGTCTTGTCGGCGCCCATCGCGGCGGAGACGGCCGGGTTCTTGACGGCGAAGGTGCCGCCGAAGCCGCAGCACTCCTCGGCGCCCTCCAGCTCGCGCAGTTCGAGGCCCTTCACATGCTGGAGCAGGGTGCGCGGCCGGTCGCCGAGCCCCAGCATCCGCAGGCCGTGGCAGGTCGGGTGGTAGGTGACGGTGTGCGGGTAGTACGCGCCCACGTCCGTCACCTTCAACACATCGACCAGGAACTCCGTCAGCTCGTACGTCTTGGGCACGGCTTCCGCCGCCGCCTCGGTGAGCGCACGGCCGCGCCCCTCGGCCGCCGCCTTCTCGCCCAGCCGCGGATAGTTGTCGCGCACCATCGCCGCGCACGACCCGGAGGGCGCCACGACGTACTCGTAGTCGCGGAACGCTCGCGCGTACCGCAGCGCCAGTGGCTCGGTGGCGTGCCGGTAACCGGTGTTGAACTGCGGCTGCCCGCAGCAGCTCTGCTCGGCCGGGAAGCCGACCTCCACGCCCAGCCGTTCCAGGAGGGTGACCACCGCCCGGCCGGTCCGTGGGTACAGCGTGTCGTTGATACAGGTGACGAAGAGCGCTACACGCACGTTGCCATCTCCTTTCGGCCGCCGTATCCGCTGGCGGCCACCGGCCTCGCGGGGGCATGATCACCTGACGGCTCATCCTGCCCGAGCGGCAGGGCCACGTGAAGGACCCGGGAGCGGAGGCGCATGTCGAGCGCGGAGAACAAGATGGCGGACCGGCAGGCGGGGGAGCGGCGCCCGGTGTCCGCGGTGCGGCAGCTCACCGCCGCCTCGGTGGGTAACGCGGTCGAATGGTACGACTGGTACACTTATACCTTCCTTGCCACGTACATCGCCGCGCAGATCTTCCCCAAGAGCGCCGACAATTCGCTGGTGCCGCTGCTCTCGACGTTCGCGGTCTTCGCGGTGGGATTCTTCATGCGGCCCGTCGGCGGGCTGCTGATGGGCGCGGTCGCCGACCGGCGCGGGCGCCGTGCGGCGCTGACGGTGACCATTCTGCTGATGGGCGGCAGCAGCCTCCTGATGGGGCTGACGCCGACGTACGCCGCCGCCGGGATCCTCGGCCCGGTCGTCCTCGTTCTGGCCCGTCTGCTCCAAGGGCTCTCGGTGGGCGGTGAGTTCGCCGCCTCGACCACCTTCCTCGTGGAGTCCGCCGGGCCCGGCCGACGCGGACTCTTCTCCAGCTTCCAGTACGTCTCGACGACCATCGGGCAGCTCGTCGCATCCGGCGTCGCGGCGCTGCTCGTCGCGAATCTCGCGCCCACCACCATGGACAGCTGGGGCTGGCGGGTCCCGTTCGTACTGGGCGCGCTCCTCAGCCTCGTGGGCTTCTGGATCCGACGCGGCGCGGAGGAGACGCGAAGTGAGGAGCAGGCCAAGGCGCCCCGCCCCGGCCTCTTCGAGGCGCTGCGCCGCCATCCGCGCGAGTCGCTGCTGATCTGCGGCATCACCGCAGGCGGCACGCTCGCGTACTACACGTGGACGTCGTACCTGCCGACGTACGCCGAACTCAACGCCGGGGTGGAGAAGGCGGACGCGCTGCTGGCGGGCACCCTCTCGCTGTTGTTCTTCGCCGTTCTCCAGCCCGTCGCGGGCATCGCGTCCGACCGCTTCGGGCGCAAGCCGCTGCTGCTGATGTTCGGGATCGGCTTCGCCGCGCTGAGCGTGCCGCTGCTGCGCACGCTCGACGACTCCTTTGTCACGCTGCTGCTCGTGCAGTGCGCGGGCATGGTCCTGCTGAGCGGTTTCACGGCCATCTCGGCGGCCGTGAACGCGGAGACCTTCCCGGCCCGGGTGCGCGCCGCGGGCATCGGCTTCCCCTACTCCCTCACCGTCGCCCTCTTCGGCGGCACGGCGCCCTACATCGGCACCCTGTTCAAGGACCTGGGACAGGCCGGTCTCTTCCCCGTATACGTGGCCGTGCTGTGCCTGGTCTCCTCCGCCGTCTACCTCCGGCTGCCCGAGACCGCTCACCGCCCGCTGGAGCGGTGAGGACGCGGGGTGCCGGTCGGCGTTGACCGGTATCCGGGTGGCCCTGGGGCCGGGCGTGAGCTTAACGATCTCTTGATGGCGGCTGAGGAACGTGGTGCGCGAGGGGTCTCGTCTTCCTGGGTGACCACAGGGACTCACCGGACTGCTCCGGTGAGCACTAACCGAACGGGGATTCAGGAATGGCCCAGAAGAGCCATCGCTTGTTGCTGGTCTGCTCCGCGCTCAGCGCCTCCCTCCTGATCGGAGGGGCTCTGCCCGCGCAGGCGGCCGAGCAGCACAACGACGCCGATGTGGGTGAGCTGATCACCATTCCGGCGGGGGAGGCGCCGGCGACCACGTACGCACGCGTCGTGCAGCGTGCCGAAGAGATACATGCCCGCACCGCGGCGGACAAGAAGTGCACCGGAGTGTGGAAGCACAGCGTCGCCAATGTCGACTGGGACCGCACCCCCGCGGGCACGGTCCGCTGGAACTTCAAGCTGACGGCGAGGTCTCGCGCGAAGCTCGGTCCGGCGGTGACGGTGTCGATGCCCAACGCGTGGGTGAACAACCACGCCATCAATGCGCCGTACGGTCCTCATCCCAGGGCCAGCACCTACAACTTCCACGGCAGCATGAAGAAGTACAACCGCAAGGGGAGCAGCGCGAAGCACACCATCCGCACCAAGGACAAGATCACTTTCTACTGGCTCATCAAGAGCCACAGCAATCCGCGGGCGGGCGCCACGCGGTACATCACGTGCCAGGTACCGCCCAAGGGTTCAGGGTGAGCCGTAGGCGCCGACACCACGCACGTACGGAGAGGGCATGGGCAAGGGCAAACGCAGGAGTGGGACAGCCGGTGCGGGGCGGACGATTGCCGTTCTGGGAGGCCGCCACGAGCTGGAAGTGCGGCGCCTCAAGCCGGGGCCTGATCGGATCGATCTCTTCTACCGGATCACGCCCCCGCTCCCGGAGAGGTGGCGGGACGAGCCCGATGGCTCGATGACGGAGGTCGGGCCGCCGGTCTACCTGTCGTTGGAGGCGGTGGACGACCTCGGCGGGGAGTACCTGGACGGAGGCGGTGCGTTCGGTACCGAGCCAGAAGGCCGGTTCACCGAAGGCTCGGTCTCACTTCAGCCCGGGCCCGCAGCGGGCGTCGGGTCCCTGACCCTTACTCTCTCGCTCACCTGCGGAGAGCACGAAAGCACCCATCGGATCGACATGCCGTTGTGACGCGGTCAGGAACACCGAAGCCGGCAGGCAGGCTGCCGGCTTCGGTGTTTCCTGCGGTCAGGACGTGGCTGTGGACGGGAGGTCTTCGATGTCCTGCCAGCGCTTGGTGTGCCGTGAACCGGGGATGTTGGTGTGGGCCATCTCGTCGACGAGTGCGACGGCCGGGCGGCGGGCCAGCACGGCGTCCAGGTCCATCTCGGTGAAGACACCGCCGCGGTACTCCATACGTCTTGCCGACGCCGGGCGCCGCGCCGAGGGCCGGTTCGTTCCGTCAGGAAGGCGGCGGAGGGAAATCAGGATTCGAAGCGGTAACCCATGCCGGGTTCGGTGATGAGGTAACGCGGGTGCGACGGGTCCGGTTCGAGTTTGCGCCGCAGCTGGGCCATGTACACCCGGAGGTAGTGCGTCCTGTCGCTGCGGGAGCTGTCCCACACCTGCCGGAGCAGGTGCCGTTGCGTGATGAGGCGGCCGGGATGGCAGACGAGGATCTCCAGCAGCTGCCACTCCGTCGGAGTCAGGCGCACGTCCCGGCCTTCGCGGGTGACCTTCTTGGCCACCAGGTCGACGGTGAAGTCCTGCGTCGTCACGGCTGCCGTTCCGGAGGTGAACGGAGCGGTCTTCGTGCGGCGGACCGCGGCGCGCAGCCTGGCCAGCAGCTCGTCCATGCTGAACGGCTTGGTGATGTAGTCGTCGGCGCCCGCGTCGAGCGCCGCGACCTTCTCCTCCGACGCCCGGCGCGCGGAGAGGACCAGGACGGGGGCCCTGGACCGGTCGCGCAAGTTCTTGATGACGTCCAGCCCGTCCATGTCGGGCAGCCCCAGGCCGAGCAGGATGACGTCCGGTTGGCGGGCTGCGGTGAGCCGCAGCGCCGTGGTGCCGTCCGGTGCGACGTCGATGCCGTATTGGCGTGCCTGAAGGCCGATCAGGAGCGCGCGGACCAGCTGGGGGTCGTCCTCCACCACCAGTACCCGGGTCACCGGTCCGCGCCCTTCCTGCTGTGGGGGCGGCCGCCGCGGGTCCTGCTGCGGACCCGACGGCAACCGGTTCCCCTCCGCTCGGGTAAGCCCATCAGTTCTTCCCGGTCAGTTCCTTGAGTGCGATGTTGAGCTGGAGGACGTTGACCCGCGGCTCGCCCATGAAGCCGGCGACGCGGCCCTCGGTGTGCTCACCGACCAGCCGCTGTACGCGTGGCACGGGGAGGTGGTTGCGCGCCGCGACCCGGTGGGCCTGGAGCTGTGCGTAGGCGGGGGAGATGTCGGGGTCCAGGCCCGAGCCGGAGGAGGTGACCGCGTCGGGCGGTACCTGCGACGGCTTCACCCGGTAACCGGCCACGCTGTTGTCCTTCACGACTGCGGCCTGCGCCTCCTTCACCGACTTGACGAGCTCGGGGTTGTCGGCGGCGAGGTTGGTCGCGCCGGAGAGCAGGAGCTTGTACTGGGTGTTGACGGTGTTGGTACCGAGTCCGTTGGAGGGCCGCGGCTGGAACCACTTCAGATCGGGCTGCGGGGTCTCCTGGCCCTTCTTCAGCGGCAGGTCGTAACGCTGGCCGATGAGTTCCGAGCCGACGACCTTCCCGTCCGCCGTCCTGATCTCGGAGCCGTTGGCCCGGTGGCTGAAGGCGGCCTGGGCGACGCCGGTGACGACCAGCGGATAGATCACCCCGGTCACCAGTGTCAGGATCAGCAGAGCGCGCAGACCGGCAGCCAGCAGCCGCACGTTGCGTCCAAGGGGTTTGTTCATGGCGGTCATATGGGTCACCCGATGCCAGGGATGAGGGAGAGGAGCAGGTCGATGAGTTTGATGCCGATGAAGGGTGCGATCAGGCCGCCGAGCCCGTAGATGCCGAGGTTGCGGCGGAGCATCTTGTCCGCGCTGGTCGGCCGGTAGCGGACGCCCTTGAGAGCGAGCGGTACGAGGGCGACGATGATCAGTGCGTTGAAGATGACCGCGGAGAGGATCGCGGAGTCGGGGGAGGACAGCTGCATGATGTTGAGCTTGTCCAGGCCCGGGTAGTCCGCGGCGAACAGCGCCGGGATGATCGCGAAGTATTTGGCGACGTCGTTGGCGATGGAGAAGGTCGTCAACGCACCCCGGGTGATGAGGAGTTGCTTGCCGATCTCGACGATCTCGATGAGTTTGGTGGGGTTGGAGTCGAGGTCGACCATGTTCCCGGCTTCCTTGGCGGCGGAGGTGCCGGTGTTCATCGCGACACCGACGTCGGCCTGGGCCAGGGCGGGGGCGTCGTTGGTGCCGTCGCCGGTCATCGCGACCAGCTTGCCGCCGGCCTGCTCCCGCTTGATCAGCGCCATTTTGTCCTCGGGGGTGGCCTCGGCGAGGAAGTCGTCGACGCCGGCCTCCTCCGCGATGGCCTTGGCGGTCAGCGGGTTGTCGCCAGTGATCATGACGGTCTTGATGCCCATCCGGCGCAGCTCGGTGAAGCGTTCCCGCATGCCCTCCTTGACCACGTCCTTGAGGTGGATGACGCCCAGGACGCGGGCGCCGTCGGCATCCGCCACGGCGACGAGCAGGGGTGTACCGCCCGCCTCGGAGATGGCGTTGGCCAGGGTGTCGGCGTCCTCGGCCACCTGCCCGCCCTGCTCGCGTACCCAGGTGATGACCGAGCCGGACGCGCCCTTGCGGATCTTCCGGCCGTCCACGTCCACGCCGGACATGCGGGTCTGGGCGGTGAAGCCGATCCACTCGGCGCCGGTCAGCTCGCCCTGAGTGCGTTCGCGCAGCCCGTACTTCTCCTTGGCGAGTACGACGACCGACCGTCCTTCGGGGGTCTCGTCGGCCAGCGAGGAGAGCTGGGCGGCATCGGCGACCTCGGCGGCGGTGGTGCCGCGTACGGGTACGAACTCGGCGGCCTGCCGGTTGCCGAGGGTGATGGTGCCGGTCTTGTCCAGCAGCAGCGTGGAGACGTCACCGGCGGCCTCGACCGCGCGGCCGGACATCGCCAGGACGTTGCGCTGGACCAGGCGGTCCATGCCCGCGATGCCGATCGCGGAGAGCAGCGCGCCGATCGTGGTGGGGATCAGGCAGACCAGCAGGGCCACCAGGACGACCATGGTCAGATGCTTGCCCGCGTACGACGCGAACGGCGGCAGAGTGGTGACCGCGAGCAGGAAGACGATGGTCAGCGAGGCGAGCAGGATGTTCAGCGCGATCTCGTTGGGCGTCTTCTGCCGGGCCGCGCCCTCGACCAGATTGATCATGCGGTCGATGAAGGTCTCGCCGGGTTTGGCCGTGATCTTGATGACGATGCGGTCGGAGAGCACCTTCGTACCGCCGGTGACGGCCGACCTGTCACCGCCCGATTCCCGGATGACGGGGGCCGATTCGCCCGTGATCGCGGACTCGTCGACGGACGCCACGCCCTCGACGACGTCGCCGTCGCCGGGGATGATGTCGCCCGCCTCGCACACCACCCGGTCGCCGACGCGCAGTTCGGTGCCCGGTATCTGCTCCTCGCCGGTGCCGTCGGCCGCGAGGCGGCGGGCGACGGTGTCGGTCTTGGCCTTGCGCAGGGTGTCGGCCTGCGCCTTGCCGCGGCCCTCGGCCACGGCCTCGGCGAGGTTGGCGAAGAGGACGGTGAGCCACAGCCATGCGGTGATCGTCCAGCCGAACCAGTCGCCCGGGTCCTTGAAGGAGAACACGGTCGTCAGCACCGAGCCGACGAGCACGACGAACATCACGGGCGACTTGACCATGACCCGCGGGTCCAGCTTGCGGATCGCGTCCGGCAGCGACGTCACGAGCTGCTTGGGGTCGAAGAGGCCCGCGCCGACGCGGCCTTCTTCCTTGTGCCCGGTCGGGACGTCGCTGTGCGGAGCCCGGGTGGGGGTGGCTGTGGACATTGCGTCCTCGTGCTTCTTCGCGGTCTTCTGCGTGTCGGTGGTCATGTCGCCAGTCCTTCGGCGAGCGGGCCCAGGGCGAGGGCCGGGAAGTAGGTGAGTCCGGCGATGATCATGATGGAGCCGACCAGCAGGCCGCTGAACAGGGGCTTCTCCGTGCGCAGGGTGCCCGCGGTCTCCGGTACGGGCTGCTGCTCGGCGAGTGAGCCGGCCAGCGCGAGAACGAAGACCATCGGCAGGAACCGGCCGAGGAGCATGGCGAGTCCGATGGTGGTGTTGAACCACGGGGTGTCGGCGTTGAGCCCGGCGAAGGCCGAACCGTTGTTGTTGGCGCCGGAGGTGTAGGCGTACAGGATCTCCGAGAAGCCGTGCGCGCCGGTGTTGGTCATCGAGTGCGGCGGGGTGGGCAGGGCCATCGCGGCGGCGGTGAAGCAGAGCACCAGGGCCGGGGTGATGAGGATGTAGCAGGCGGCCAGCTTGATCTGCCGCGTGCCGATCTTCTTGCCCAGGTACTCGGGCGTGCGGCCGACCATCAGCCCGGCGAGGAACACCGCGATGACCGCCATGATCAGCATCCCGTACAGCCCGGAGCCCACGCCGCCGGGCGCGATCTCGCCAAGCTGCATGCCCAGCAGGGTGAGGCCGCCGCCGAAGCCGGTGAGGGAGGAGTGGAAGGCGTCGACCGCGCCGGTGGAGGTCAGCGTGGTGGCCACCGCGAAGATCGAGGAGCCGCCGATGCCGAAGCGGGTCTCCTTGCCCTCCATCGCCCCGCCGGCCAGCTCCAGCGCGGGTCCGCCGTGGTGGAACTCGGTCCACATCATCAGCGCGGTGAAGCCCAGCCAGATGGTGACCATCGTGGCGAGAATCGCGTAGCCCTGCTTGAGGGAACCGACCAGCCGCCCGAAGGTGCGGGTGATCGCGAAGGGGATGAGCAGGATCAGGAAGATCTCGAAGAGGTTGGTGAAGCCGTTGGGGTTCTCGAAGGGGTGGGCGCTGTTGGCGTTGGCGAGGCCGCCGCCGTTGGTGCCCAGCTCCTTGATGACCTCCTGCGAGGCGTAGGCACCGCCCTGCCACTGCTGGTGGCCGCCCAGGAACTGGCCGACCTCGTGGATGCCGGCGAAGTTCTGGATCGCGCCGCAGGCGACCAGGACCAGCGCGCCGATGACGGAGATCGGGAGGAGGATGCGGAGGGTGCCGCGGACCAGGTCGGCCCAGAAGTTGCCCAGTTCGCCGGTGCGGGACCTGGCGAAGCCGCGGACCAGGGCCACGGCGACGGCCATGCCGACCGCTGCCGAGACGAAGTTCTGCACCGCCAGGCCGCCGGTCTGCACGACGTGGCTCATGGCCTGTTCACCCGCGTACGACTGCCAGTTGGTGTTGGAGACGAACGAGGCGGCGGTGTTGAACGCCTGGTCGGGGTCGATGGACGCGAAGCCGAGCGAGCCGGGCAGCACACCCTGCAGCCGCTGCAACAGGTAGAGGAAGAGGACCCCGGCGGCGGAGAAGGCCAGCACTCCGCGCAGGTAGGCGGGCCAGCGCATCTCGGTGTCCGGATGCGCGCCGATGGCTTTGTAGATCCACTTCTCCACCCGCAGGTGACGCGGGGAGGAGTAGACCCGGGCCATGTAGTCGCCGAGGGGTCGGTATGCCAGGGCCAGCGCGGCGATGAGTGCCAGCAGCTGGAGCACACCGGCAAGTACGGGGCTCATTGCTGTCTCAGAACCTCTCCGGGTAGATCAGGGCGAGGACGAGATAGCCCAGCAGGGCGACGGCCACGACCAGGCCGACGATGTTTTCGGTGGTCACAGCTTCGTCACCCCCTTGGCGACGAGTGCCACCAGCGCGAAGACCGCGAGTGTGGTGACGACGAAGGCCACATCGGCCATCGAGAGCTCCTGAGAAAGAGGGGAGGATTCGACTGACGGTGAGAGCAAACCGCCGTTTCGCGCCGCTGTGGTCGCCGTTGACGGTTCTCTGACGCGCGGGTGCGGGCCCTTGACGCAACGCATACGCGGACCCGTCTGAGCTGCGCAAATGACGTCGACGGCCCGGACAGGAGCCGTCCGGGCCGTCGAGGTGCAGCGCGCGGTGGGACGCGCCGGAAGGCGCCCGGGCCGCGCCGCCGGTGGGTTTCAGGCCGGCCGGAAGCGCAGCCGGCAGATGACGGCGTCGGTGTCCCGGCGTACCGCGTGGGCGACGACCGCGCCGCGTTGGTTCTGCAGCAGCCGCTGCCACAGGCGGGCCGGCTCGACCTCGGGGATCAGGACGGTGACCTGCGTGCCGGGCTCCGCGGCCGCGATGCCGTGGACGTACGAGGCGATGGGCCGGCCCAGTGCACGGCGCGGGTGGTCCAGACGTACCAGGGGGATGCCCGGGTCCCACAGCGCCCAGTCCCGCGCCAGGGCGTCGGCCTGCGCGCGGTCCTCGGGGTCGGAGTGGCACACGGTCACCGCGCGGACCTCGTCGCCCAGGGAGGCGGCCGCGGTCAGCGCTTCGCTGGTCAGCCGGGACAGTCCGGAGACCGGAACGATGACGAGGGAGCGGTCGCGGTGCGGGCACTGCGGTATGCGGCCGATGCCGAGCCGTTCGCCGATCGCCGCGTACGCGCGGCGCACGGAGGTGAAGGCGGCCACCAGCAATGGCAGGGTGACGACGACGAGCCATGCCCCGTCCGCGAACTTCGTGGCGGTGACCACCACGGCGGAGACACCGGTGAGCAGTGCGCCCGCGCCGTTGAGCGCCGCCTTGGTACGCCACTGGGGTCCGCGCGTCCGGCGCCAGTGCCGGACCATGCCGGTCTGGGCGAGGGTGAAGCCGATGAAGACACCGATCGCGAAGAGCGGGACGAGAGTGTTGGTGTCGCCGCCGGAGAAGATCAGCAGCGCGGCCGAGACCGCGGCCAGCGCAAGTACGCCGTGCCGGTGCACCTGGCGGTCGGCCTTGAGCGCGAAGACGTGCGGCAGGCAGTGGTCGCGGGCCAGCAGTTTCAGCAGTACCGGCAGCCCGCCGAAGGAGGTGTTGGCGGACAGCGCGAGCAGCACCATGGTCGCGAACTGCACGATGTAGAAAGCCCAGTTGTGGCCGAGCGAGGCGTCGGCGAGCTGGGCGAGGACCGTGACGCCCTCGACGGGCTGCAGGTGGAAGCGCGAGATGAGCACCGCGAGGCCGATCAGCATGACGCCGAGGATCGCGCCGAGGGCGACTTCGGCGTGCTGCGCGCGACGGGGCCGAGGAGCGCGGAAGGACGGCACGGCGTTGGCGATGGCCTCGACACCGGTGAGCGCGGAGCAGCCGGAGGCGAACGCCTTCAGCAGCAACAGGGCGCCGACCGCGGTGGCGTTGTCCGCCAGTACGGAGGCGTGTCCCGCGGCGGCCGCGGTGCTCACCGGCGCCGACCGGAACAGTCCCACTCCGATCAGCGCGAGGATCGAAACGATGAAGACCGCGGTCGGCAGGAGGAATGCTCGTGCGGAGTCGACGATGCCCCGCAGGTTCAGTGCTGTGATCAGTGTCAGGACGGCGAGGCACAGCCACAGGCGGTCCGGGTACAGCGCGGGGAAGGCGGAGGTGAGGGCGGCGATGCCGGCGGTGACGGCCACCGCGACGTTCAGTACGTAGTCCAGGACGAGCGAGCCGGCGGCCACCAGGCTCGCGTGCCGGCCCAGATGTGCCTTGGCGACGGCGTACGAGCCGCCACCGTCCGGGAAGGCGGCGATCACCTGACGGTAGGAGGCCACCAGCACTGCCAGCAGCCCGGCGATGGCCAGTGTCACCGGCAGGGTGAACCCGAGCCCGTACCCGCCCGCCGTGGCCAGCACCAGCACGATCGCCTCCGGCCCGTACGCCACTGACGCCATGGCGTCCAGCGAGAGGGCGGCGAGCCCGGTGACGGCCGTGAGCCGGTGCCGTTCGCCGGGGTCGCGGTCGGGCGGGTCCGACGGGTCCTCGTGCGCGGGGGCACTGCCGGATTCGCTGGTCAGGACAGTCATGGGGGTACTCCTTGGACATAGGACGAAACCGTGGGCACCTCCAGGCGGGGGAGGGGAAGACGTCACCGCTCGGAGGAGCCCACGGTGTTACGCCGCCGCACGAGGCAGCGCGTGGGTGAGCAGGGGCCCGTTACCCGACGTCGCGGCTGCTGAGGTCGTCCAGGGACTCCCGCCGTACCACCAGTCGGGAGTGCCCGTCCGCCACGGCGACCACCGGCGGACGGCCGACGAGGTTGTACGCGGACGCCATGGACAGGTGGTAGGCGCCGGCGGCCGGAACGGCGAGCAGGTCACCTGGGCGGATGTCACCGGGCAGGGGCACGTCCGAGGCGAGGATGTCACCCGCCTCGCAATGCCGGCCCACCACGGTCACCCGCGCGGGCCCGGCGGGTGAGAGGCGGCCGACGAGGCGCGGCGCGTAGCGCACCCCGTAGAGAGCCGGGCGCGGATTGTCGCTCATGCCGCCGTCCACGGCGACGAACGTGCGCGACTCGGTGTGCTTGACGGCGAGCACCCGGTAGACAGCGACGCCGGCGGGTCCGGCGATCGCCCGGCCCGGCTCGATGATCAGCCGGGGTACGGGCAGTCCGGCGGCCGCGCAGCCCTGGAAGATCTCGGCGCGGACGGTGCGGGCGAGCGCTGTGATGTCCAGCGCCGACTCCTCCGGCCGGTAGGCGATGCCGTGCCCGCCGCCCAGGTCCAGTTCGCGCGTGGTGAAGCCGTAGGACCGGTGGAGGCGGGCCATGAGCCCGGTCATGCGGCGCACGGCGGTGAGGTAGGGCTTGACGCTGGTGATCTGCGATCCCAGATGGCAGTGCAGGCCGGTCAGTTCCAGCTCCGGCTGGGCGAGGATGCGGGCGATGGCGTGCTGGGCGCTGCCGTCGGTCATCGACAGGCCGAACTTCTGGGCCCCCGTACCGGTTTGGATCTTCTCGTGGGCCCCGGCGCTGATGCCGGGCACGACGCGGACCAGCACCTTGACGCGTTCGTCGTGAGGGCCGACGGCCGCCGCCAACCGCGTGATCTCTGACATGCTGTCGATGGTGATACGGCCCACGCCGAGCCGCAGAGCGGCGGACAGGTCGTCGGGGCTCTTGGCGTTGCCGTGCAGGATGATGCGGTCCGGCGGTACGCCTGCGGCGACCGCGAGCTCCAGCTCGCCGGCCGAGCAGACGTCCAGGCCGAGCCCTTCCTCGGCCACCCAGCGGGCCACGGTGCGGCAGAGGAACGCCTTGGCCGCGTACCGGATGTCCGCGTGCGGGAAGGCGTGCGCGTAGAGACGGCAGCGCTCCCGCACCTCGGCCTCGTCCAGCAGATACACGGGTGTGCCGAAGCGGTCGGCGACCTCGGCGAGCGGTACCCCGCCCACTTCGAGGTCACCGCAGGGCAGCGGAGCGGTGGAGGCGGGCCACACGGACAGCTCGTCCGCAGCCGCGGCAGTCAGGGGGGCGTCGACGGTGGTCATGGCGTCAGCTCCGGCAGAGGGTGACGGCCGGTCGGCCGGCGGTGCGGGTGGGCCGGGGCGCAGACGGAGCCGAGGCGGGGGTGACCACCGCGGGGTCGACGGTCACGCGGGTGACTCCTATGGGAGCGGCGAGGGCTCGCAGCGCCGGCTCACACAACCTGACCCATGCCTGGGCGCGGCCGAGCGTCGCTCCCAGCCGGCGACGAGTGGTGAAGGCGACCACGGTGCGCTCGCCGAAGGGCGTACGGAACAGCCGGGCCGCGCACCCCGTGGGCCCCGGCCGGACGGGTACGTACAGCGGCCCGGCCGGGACGGCATCGAGGGGTTCCGGGTCTTCGACCGGCAGGATGTCTGCCATGACGTTCCTCCTTGAGGAGTGGGAATGAGGGCTCCGGCGCGGGCGGAGAGCCGCGAGGCCGGAACCCGTCATGGAGGGATGCTCATGCCCACGGAACCGCTGAAACGGGCGTGTACGGACGCCTTCTGACGCCTTGCTGACGGCGCGGCGGCGTGTGTTGACGAGTTGCTGACGGGCGGCCGTGTGCCGGTGCGGTCGTCGCTTGGCGCCGTGGCCGGACGGCCCGTCAGGGAGGCGACAAAACGCGGCGTTGCCGTGGTTCCCGGCCTCGCGTCCGGGATACGTTCCTGCTCGGCCACCGGAGGTCGGCGCTCGTCATCGGGACACCGGTCCCGGCCGTTCCCCGCCGGAAACGGCCGGACGCAACACGCCCGGTACCGACAGGAAGCGCACCTCCGGGCGGCGCGCACGCGGCGCCTCCCTCAACACCGCCGCTGTCGCGCGCAGCTCTGCCGGGGCCGGCGCCCCGGCCCCGGCAGAGCCCGGCGCCACCGTCCCCTGTCGACCCACCGGCCGAAACACCGGACAGCCGGCCCGACACGCCCAGAAGGTCACCTCCTATGCTTCCCCCACAGCAGGCGCCCGCCGATCCGACGACCAGCCGGGCACGGTCGGCTGTCCAGGACCGGATCCCGCTTCCGCGGCCCGGGCGCGGCAGACGGCGACGGGCCGCGCCCGCCGGGCTCTTCGACCCCAAGCAGCTGCTGTCGTCCCTGCCCGAGGCCCTGCACAAGCTGCGTCCCCGGGCATTGGCCGGAAAGCCGGTGCTGTTCGTCGTCGCGGTGGGCGCCGCGCTGACGACGCTGTCGGCCCTGCTGCACCCCACCGTCTTCACCTGGGTGATCAGCTGCTGGCTCTGGCTCACGGTCATCTTCGCCAACCTCGCCGAGGCCGTCGCCGAGGGGCGCGGCAAGTCGCAGGCGGAGTCGCTGCGCAAGGCCCGTACGGACACCATGGCGCTTCGGCTGCGCGACAATTGGCGGGTCGGCATCAACCTGGACCGGGCCGAGACGGAGGCGGTACGCGCCACGGACCTTCAGCCCTTCGACTTCGTCCTGGTCGAGGCGGGCGAACCGATCCCCGCCGACGGCGAGGTGGTCGACGGCACGGCAGCCGTCGACGAGTCCACGGTCACCGGCGAGTCCGCGCCGGTCATCCGCGAAGCGGGCGGCGACCGCTCCGGGGTCACGGGCGGTACGACGGTACTGTCCGACCGGATCGTCGTACGGGTCACCTCGCGCCCCGGCCGCACCTTCCTGGACCGCATGATCGCGCTCGTCGAGGGCGCGTCCCGGCAGAAGACCCCCAACGAGATAGCGCTGAACATCCTCCTCGCCGCGCTCACCATCGTCTTCGTCCTGGTGACCATCACGCTCCAGCCGATGGCCGACTACGCGGACTCCGCCCAGTCCACCACGGTCCTGGTCGCCCTTCTGGTCACACTCATCCCGACCACCATCGGCGCGCTGCTCTCCGCGATCGGCATCGCCGGCATGGACCGCCTCGTGCAGCGCAACGTCATCGCCATGAGCGGACGCGCCGTCGAGGCGGCCGGAGACGTGGGCACCCTGCTGCTGGACAAGACCGGCACCATCACCCACGGAAACCGCGTGGCGACCGCGCTCGTACCGCTGCCCGGCATTCCCGAACTGCGGCTGGCGGACGCGGCGCAGCTCTCCTCGCTGGCCGACGCGACTCCAGAAGGCCGTTCCGTCGTCGTCCTGGCGAAGGAGAAGTACGGCGTGCACGAACCCCCGGTGGGCGAGTTGGAGCGCACGCGTTTTGTGGCGTTCAGCGCCCGCACCCGCATGAGCGGCATCGACCTGCGCTGGCCCAACGGCGCCCTCTGCCACGTCCGCAAGGGCGCGGTGCCGCAGGTGATCGACTGGGTGGAGCGGTACGGCGGACAGGTACCGAACGAGGCCCGCTGGTTCGCCGACGCCATCGCCGCTGCCGGCGGGACACCGCTGCTCGTCGCTGTGCACGACTGGGACGGCCCGCGAGCGCTCGGCGTGATTCACCTCAAGGACGTGGTCAAGGACGGCATCCGCGAACGCTTCACCGAGCTGCGCCGGATGGGCATCAAGACGGTCATGGTCACCGGCGACAACCCGCTCACCGCGCGCGCCATCGCGGAGGAGGCCGGCGTCGACGACTTCCTCGCCGAGGCCACTCCCGAGGACAAGATGGCGCTGATCAAGCGGGAGCAGGCGGGCGGCAAGCTGGTCGCGATGACCGGTGACGGCACCAATGACGCCCCGGCCCTGGCCCAGGCCGACGTCGGCGTGGCCATGAACACCGGCACCTCCGCTGCCAAGGAGGCCGGGAACATGGTCGACCTCGACTCCAACCCCACCAAACTCATCGAGATCGTCGAGATCGGGAAGCAACTCCTCATCACGCGCGGCGCGTTGACGACCTTCTCCATCACCAACGACGTCGCCAAATACTTCGCGATCATCCCCGCGATGTTCACCGGTGCCTATCCGAGTCTGTCCGCGCTGAACGTGATGGGCCTGCACAGCCCCACCTCGGCCATCGCCTCCGCCATCATCTTCAACGCCCTGATCATCGTCGCGCTGATCCCACTGGCCCTCCGCGGTGTGCGCTACACCCCGGCCTCCGCCCACGACCTCCTGCGCCGCAACCTCCTGCGCTACGGCCTGGGCGGACTCGTCCTGCCCTTCATCGGCATCAAACTGATCGACCTGCTGCTCTCCGCCGTACCCGGCTTGGGCTGAGGCACCGTGACGGGCGGCGACGGCTCGTGCCGGGGCCCGTTACGCGTCCTTCATGATCACCAGCTCGCCCTTGCCGATCGGGGAGAGGGAGCTGAGGTAGCCGTCCGAGGCCGCGACCAGCCGGTTGAAGTCCTCCAACTGGTGGGCGTGGGAGATCGCGTTGTCGACCACGAGCAGGCAGCCGTCCGCGAGGATCCGCTGCAGGGAGGGCCACCAGTCGGCGTACTGTCCGCGATCACTGTCCAGGAAGATGAAGTCGTACTCGTCGGCTTCGCGCGAGGCGAGGAAGGGGCCGGCCTCGTCCGCGATCTGCTGGATGCGGGGGCGGAGCCCGGCACGCCGGAAGTTCTGCTCAGCCATCGCGCGCTTGTGCGGCGCCTTCTCGATGGTGGTGACCGATCCGCCCTCGCCCACGGCGTCGGCGAGCCACAACGTCGAGTAGCCGTTCGACGTCCCGATCTCCAGCACGTTCCTGGCCTTGCACGCCTTGATGAGCAACGCGAGGAAGACGCCGGTGTCGTGCGTGACGTTCAGCATTTTCCGGCTTCGCTCGTCCGTCGCCTCGTCGTTGGCCCTCCCGAACTCCTCCAGCTCACGCAGCAGTTCAGCGAGATCCTTCTCCATGTTGGCTCCTCCCGCGCATCATGATGCCCCATCAGGCAGCCAGGCCCGGCGCTGTATCGCGACGTACATTCCGACCGTTATCCGGCGCCGCCGTCGATCAGTCGTCGGGCCGGTGCGCCGCGCAGGGCGGTGCCGTGGTGATGGAGGGCTTCCAGGGCGTTGAGCATGATGGTGCGCTGGTGCCAGTCGAGCCACTGGCCGGCCTGTCTTGCCATGGCGTCCATGGCGGTGGCCTGCGCCTGGGTGAGGTCTTGGTTCTCCCGGGGGAGGTGGAGGGAGAACACGCCGACGGTGTGGCCGTCGGCGGAGAGCATCGGCACGCTGTGTGCGGTACGGCTGCCGGCCGCCAGGATCATGTCGCGGGCCGGTTCGCTGACCGCCGGGTCGGTGGCGATGTCGGAGATGACGCGGGACCGGCGCTGGGCGGCGCGGGAGCAGGGGGTCCCTTCGTCGACCACGTCGAAGAATTCCAGGAATTCCTCGCTCAGCCCGCTGTGCTGCTCCATCCGCAGTCCGACCAGGGGGTCCATCACCTGCAGATCGCCCATCGTTGCCTCGGTGAACGTCAGCGCCTGGTGCAGTACCTGCTTCAGGACGGTGCTGCGGTTCACCTTGTCGGGACGGTGGCCGGGCAGAAACCGCAGCACCGGCGGCGTACGGTTGGACCGGCCCGGAAACCACAGGCCCTGCTCATCGTCGGGCCGGGGCACGGAGACCACCGCGGACGCCAGGTCCCGCAGCTTGACGTTGTGCTTCTGTGAACAGCGCTTCATCAGGTCGAAGGCGCTCTGTGCGTCCGGCAGCCGGTAGCGCTCCTGCACGATGCCCTGCGCCTGCGCAATCAGCGGGTGGGTGCGGACCTTGCCACGCAGGTTCCGTACCTCACGGCGGAGCCGGTCGTGCTCCTCTTGCCGCACGTCGGGCGGACTGTCCTCCTTCGGTGCCAGTTCTGCTGGCTCGTGCATGGCTCTCCTCCGGTTCCGGCTGGACCGTGCCCGCGCCACAGGACGCGGGCAGGTATGCAGCGAACCTAACCCAGCGATGGTGAGCCGGTGGACCCGGTGTCCGGCAAGGAGCACATGTACTCCTATGGGCGGCAGCGTCCGGCGGCCGGGGATCGTGAACCGAGCACGGGAGACCGTGAGTTGCCGTCTCTGGCGAAACGGCGGGCGCCGCCCCTCCCTGGGACGGGGAGGAGCGGCGCCCGGTGATGCGGTTCCGTCAGACGAGCCAGCCCACGAAGTGGATGACGCCGGCCAGCACGTTGGTGAGGAAGTCCATCGGGTTGTTCTCCTTGCACATGGTGTGTTTCTGGGACACGCTCCCGCTCCGGAAAGGGACTTCGGCCGGAAGCGGCGCCGTAACGGTCTGCAGCCCGTCGCTTGCGCCCCGTAAGAATCGCCTGCCTCAGGCAACCAAGAAAAGCGCTTTGGGGGCTGATCACGCGTTCTGGGGAACAACCGCTCCCGTGTTCGCGTGTTCGGGGCCGGACGGGCGTCAGGCGCCGGGCCGGCCCAGCCCTTCGCCCAGCGCGGCGATCGCGGCCGCGTCGTGGCCCGCGGCACGGAGCGGGGCGCGGACATCCCGGTCCAGGGCGGGCAGGTAGCCGAGGAGGACGTCGGCCGGGCCGTGGATCTCCACCCGGCCGAGCGCCGCGGGCAGCAGCAGCGTCTCGGCCCGCCCGAGCGGCTCGCTCCCCGCCCCGTACGCCACGGTCACCGCGGGCCCGGCGTTGCTCAGCACGACGGCGGTGTCCAACGAGCGGACCAGCGGCGCGGAGGCCCCCGCGGCCCGCGTCCGCCACCGCTCCAGGGCGAAGTACGGCCCGGCGCAGAGCATCCGCCCCTCGGTCCCGCCGGGCGACGGCAGCCGCAGCCCAGGGTGGAACTCCGGCCGCGGCTCCGGCCGCCACTCGTCGAGCAGCGCCTCGATGTTCGCCCGCCACTCCGCCTCGTCCAGCGGAGAGCCGTCCTCCATCCGGTGCCGCATCGCATGCTGCTGCAGGTCCGAGGTCTGCTCGATCTCGTACACCAGCGTGTCGGGCCCGAAGCTGTGCAGCGTTCCGGCCGGTACGTACAGGGTGTCGCCCGCGCGGACCGGCAGCCGCCGCAGTACGGAGGCGAAGTCCTGGCCGAGCAGCGCCTGGCGCAGCCGCGCGCGGTCCACCCCTGGGTGCACGCCCGCGTACGCGGTGGCACCGGGCGGGGCGTCGAGGATGTGCCACGCCTCGGTCTTGCCGTTCGGCTCGCCCTCCTTGCCGCGGGCCGCGGCGTCGTCGGGGTGGAGGTGGACCGGGAGCGGACGGTGGCCGTCGATGTACTTGGTCAGCAGCGGGAAGCGCGGGCCGTGCCAGCCGCGCCCGACCAGCTCCGCCGGATGCTCCAGGGTCAGGCGGCGCAGGGTCCACCCGGCCAGGGCGCCGTTCCCGATCCGTGCGCCCTCCCCGTCCACGTCGCTGACCTCCCAGGTCTCGGCGACCGGCCCTTCGGGCAGCCCGCCGCGCCCGAGCCGGTCCGGGATGGCCCGGCCGCCGAAGACGTGCTGCTTCACGGGCGTGGTCAGCCGCAGGGGGTACCAGTCCATGCGGCCAGTCTCACGCCGCGGCCGCGGCCCCGCACGGCCGGGTGCCCTCGGCAGGGGAGACCACACGGCCCCCGGCCGACACCCGCCCGCGGCATTCGACGCCACGCCCCATGGCCCCCTAGGGTCGTCCCCTACAACGTGTAGGAGGGAACACCGCGGTCATCGCCGAGGAGGTCACGTGGGACAGCGCTCGCCGGACACGCAGGGCACGGGACGCGATCCGTTCTTCGACAACGCGAAGCTGCTGGCCATGGTGCTGGTGGTGGCCGGGCACGCCTGGCAGCCGCTCAAGGACAGCCATGCCGTGTGGTCCGGCTATCTGTTCCTTTACATGTTCCATATGCCGCTGTTCATCGTGATCTCCGGCTACTTCTCGCGGAGCTTCGCCTTCAAGCCCGAGCAGGGCAAACGGCTGATCACCGGCATCGCCGTGCCCTACCTCCTCTTCGAGGCCGCGTACACCCTCTACGGCAACGCCGTCAACGGCCGCCACAACGACCTCAGCCTGCTCTCCCCGTGGTACCTCACCTGGTTCCTCGCGGCGCTCTTCGTATGGCGGCTCACCGCCCCCGTATGGCGGGCCATGCGCTGGTACGTCGCGGTCGGCCTCGCCCTCGCCGTCGCGCTGATCGGCGCGGCCACCCCGTTGAGCGGCGTCCTCAACCTCGCCCGCGTCCTGCAGTTCCTGCCGTTCTTCGTGATCGGCCTCGTGCTGCGCCCCGAGCACTGGCAGCTGCTGCGGGCACGGTGGGTACGGATCGCCTCGGTACCGGTGCTGGCGGGCGGCGCGGTCATGGCCTACTGGGTCAAGGGCCGGATGACCGCCCAGTGGGCCATGCACAACCACAGCTGGGAGGACCTGCACGTCTCCTGGCCGGTCGGGATGGCGATGACGCTGGCCACCACCGCCTGCTCGCTGGTCCTCGCGGTGGCGTTCCTGGCCTGGGTCCCGCGCCGCCGCACCTGGTTCACACAGCTCGGCGCCGGCACCCTCTGTGCCTACCTGCTGCACGGCTTCTTCGTGCGCACCGCCGCCTGGGAGGGCTGGTTCGACGCGCCCTTCTGGCACACCCCGGCCGGCGAACTGACCGTCACCGCCTTCGGCGTCGCCCTCGCGCTGGCGCTCACCTCGCCCCCGGTCCGCCGCTTCTTCCGGCCGGTCATGGAACCGCGGCTGGACTGGGCGTTCCGCCTGCCCCCGGCCATGTCAGGCCGCTCCCGGCCGCGCCCGACGCCGGACCACTCGGCCGACGAGACCCGCGTACCGGCCGCGAGCACGGGGAGCCGCACGACGTCCGGCTGAGGCCGGTACGCCGAAAAAGAGGGCTCTCAGCCGGTCGTCCCCACATTGCGGCCCGACACCGGGACCTCCAGCGGGCGGGCGAGGCCGATCACGCCCTCGTCGAGGCGCTGGAGGTGGCGCAGGACGCGGAAGGTGACCGTGCCCGAGGCGGGCCCGGCGGTGCCGTTCGCCTCCAGTACCGAGGCGATGCTCGCGCCCGAGGAGACCTCGCCGCGGGCGCTCTCCTCCACGACGCGCGCGACGATGATGTCGATGTTCCGGGCGATGCGCTTGCCGGCCCGCTCCAGCCGCGGGTCCGCCGCGACGTTCTTGCTGTACGGCACGAGCTCGGCCGTCGCCGCCAGCGAACGGGCGTGGTACGCGCAGGTCTCCAGCAGCGCTACCAGATAGCGGGCGGTCTGCCGGCGGCCCCGCAGCGGCGTGATCGGGTGCGTCAGCGGCTGCGTGGAGGCACGGAGATCGTCCAGCGCCGAGTCCAGGTCGCGCGCCTTGTCCAGCAGGTCGGCTGCGGGGCCGCCACTGAGCTGCGCCACCGCGGCCGTCACCACGTCGCGCAGCCGCTCCAGCACCGTGCCCAGCAGCTCGTCCGTGCGGCGGTCGGTGTGCACCGGCAGCACCAGCACGGCGGCGATGATCCCGCAGGCCGCGCCCAGCGCCGTCTCCTCGATGCGCAGCACCAGCACGGCCAGGCTGTAGGTGTTCAGCAGCGTGTAGAGCAGGCCCAGCATCGCGGTGACGCAGAAGGACATCAGCGCGTACGACAGCGGCGCCGTGAAGAACATCCCGAAGATGAAGAGCAGTACGAGGGCGAACGCGAGCCAGGTGTTGTTCCCGACGAGCCCCGCGAGCGCGACACCGGCGACCACGCCGAGGACCGTGCCCACCAGCCGGCGGTAGCCCTTGACCAGGATCTCGCCCGTCGAGGCGGTGTTGAGGAAGACCACCCAGCAGGTCAGCACCGCCCAGTACCAGCGCTGGCTGGAGAGGAACTCGCCGCCGATGATGGCCAGCGTCGAGCCCACCGCGACCTGGAACGCGGCCCGGGTGGTGGGCCGCTGCAGCCCGGTGCGCTCGTCGTCGGCCTCCTCGCCCGCCTCGTCCAGACCGGCCATCGCGACGTCCTCGGCGTCGAACTCCTCACGGGAGCGGGCCGTCGCGGGGGTGTCGTCGGACGCGTCCTGCGGTCCGTCCAGCGCGAGCCGTAGACCCAGCACGGCGCGCGCGGCCTCACCGATGCCGCGGAAGACGTCCTGGACGGCGGGCGAGGCCGCCGGCAGCTTGTCCTCGTCGCGGTAGCCGAGCAGCCGGTTCCGTACGTGGGCCAGGGCCATGCCGCGCTCGTCGGCACCGCGGCGCGCGATCAGCAGGTGCAGCGCGCTCAGGTCCCGGCGCAGGGTGCGGGTCGCGGCGTCCTCGCGCGGCAGCCGTTCGGCGGCGACCTGCAAGGGCGCGTGCGGCAGATGCATCGTGATGGTGTCGGCGCGCTCGGCGCTGCGCGCGTTGAGCAGGATGACGCCCAGCCGCTCGGCGGCGATCTCGGCGTCCGCGATACGGCGCTGGAGCCGCGCCGCCGTCGCCTCGTCCCGGGTCCCCTCCTCCAGCCGGCCCTGGATCATCAGGGCCGCCTCGTGCAGCCGGGCGGTGCGCCGCCGCAGACTGTCCAGGACCTTGTCCAGGTCGTCCGGAGTGGCGTCGAGCAGCTCTATCTGCGCCGCCACCAGCTGCGCGAGCCGCGCCCTGAACGCCTCGCGGAGCCGCCCCAGGGTGCGCTGGGGCGTCTCCGGTACGACGGCGAAACGGACGACCGCGCTGCACGCGAACGCGACGGCCAGCGTCAGAGACAGCTCCGGCAGCGCGCCGACGGTGGCCTGGACGAACAGCGACACGAAGTAGACCTGGAAGCCGATCAGGCCGAGGGCCGTGCCGCGGTCGCCGAACCGCCGTCCGTACACCGCGCCGAAGATCAGCAGCACGAAGAAGATGTCACCGGCGATGATCCGGGTGTGCAGGAGCGCTCCCAGCGACATCGCGGCGAGGGCGACGGGCAGGCCGCACGCGAGCGTGACGGCCTGGCCGCGCACCTCCTTCTCCTTGATCGCGAAGGTGGCGACCATGGCCGTCATGGCGCCCGCCACCATGTGGTTGACGTCCGTGCCGAGCAGCGCGAGGACGGCGAGGGCCAGTACGATCGCGCCGACCGTCCGCAGCCCTGCCATCAGCCGCAGCAGTCCCGGGTCGGACGCCGCGAAGCGGTCCCAGGTGCGGACGCCGGCCCGCCGTGTCGCTGCTATCACGCTGCCGTACTCTCCCGATGCTCGCCATGATCCATGGAGGCCCCAGCATCGCATGAGTCATGCCCCGGTACCGAGGTCGGCGTTCCGGTGACCGTCGACGGCCGCGAGCATCAGGAGTCATCGGAGAGTCAGGGAGTGTCCCTCCGCGTCAGAACCGTCCGGCGGACGCGGCGGGCCGCCGCGACCAGGTGCTCCAACGACGTACGGGTCTCCGGCCAGCCCCTGGTCTTCAGGCCGCAGTCGGGGTTGACCCACAGCCGCTCGGCGGGAACGGCCGTCAGTGCCGCGCGGATCAGGGCCTCGATCTCGTCGGTGTCCGGGACGCGCGGCGAGTGGATGTCGTAGACGCCCGGGCCGACCTCGCGCGGATACCCGGCGGCGGCCAGCTCGCCGGCCACCTGCATATGGGAACGGGCCGCCTCCAGGCTGATCACATCGGCGTCGAGGTCGTCGATGGCCGGCAGGATGTCGCCGAACTCCGCGTAACACATGTGCGTATGGATCTGGGTGTCCGGACGCACGCCGCCGGTGGCGAGCCGGAACGCCTCGGTGGCCCAGGCCAGATAGGCCACGTGGTCCGCGCCGCGCAGCGGGAGCGTCTCGCGCAGCGCCGGCTCGTCCACCTGGATCACCGAGGTGCCCGCCGCCTCCAGGTCGGCCACCTCGTCCCGCAGCGCCAGCGCGACCTGGCGCGCGGTGTCGGCGAGCGGCTGGTCGTCACGGACGAAGGACCAGGCCAGCATGGTGACCGGGCCGGTGAGCATGCCCTTGACCGGCCGCCCGGTGAGCGACTGCGCGTACCGGGTCCAGCGCACCGTCATCGGCTCCGGGCGCGAGACGTCACCGGCCAGCACCGGCGGGCGGACGTAGCGGGTGCCGTAGGACTGGACCCAGCCGTGCCGCGTGGCGAGGTAGCCGGTCAGCCGCTCGGCGAAGTGCTGCACCATGTCGTTGCGTTCCGGCTCGCCGTGCACCAGGACGTCGAGCCCGGCCTTCTCCTGGTAGGCGACGACCTCGCGAATCTCCGCCGCGATGCGCTCCTCGTACGCGGCCTCGTCGATCCGCCCGGCGCGCAGATAGGCGCGGGCGGTGCGCAGCGCGGCCGTCTGCGGGAAGGAGCCGATGGTGGTCGTGGGCAGCGGCGGCAGCCCGAGGTGGGCGCGCTGGGCGGCGGACCGCTCGGGGTACGGCTGGGAGCGCCGGCAGTCGGCGGCGGTGACGGCCGCGGCGCGGGCCCGGACGGCCGGGTCGTGGGTGAGCGCCGCGCCGGTGCGGGAGGCGAGGTCGGCGCGGTTGGCGGCGAGTTCGGCGGCGATGACGCCGGTGCCGTGCGTCAGTCCGCGGGCCAGTGTGACGAGCTCGGCGGTCTTCTGCCGGGCGAAGGCGAGCCAGCGGGCGATCTGCGGGTCGATGTCGCGCTCGGCGGCCGCGTCCAGCGGGACGTGCAGCAGCGAGCAGGAGGCCGCCACGTCCACCCGGTCGGCGAGGCCCAGCAGGGTGCCGAGGGTGGCGAGGGACTTCTCGTGGTCGTCGATCCAGACGTTGCGGCCGTTGACGACGCCCGCGACCAGCCGCTTGCCGGGCAGGCCGCCGGCCGCCGCGAGGTCGTCCAGATTGCCGGCCGCCGTCTCGGTGAAGTCCAACGCCAGTCCCTCGACGGGGGCCTTGGCCAGTACCGGCAGGGCCTCGCCGAGCCGGCCGAAGTAGGTCGCGACCAGGAGCTGCGGGCGGTCGGTGAGGGCGCCGAGGTCGCGGTAGGCGCGGGCCGCCGCGTTGAGTTCGGCCGGGGTGCGGTCCTGCACGAGCGCCGGCTCGTCCAGTTGTACCCACTCGGCGCCGGCTGCCCGCAGATCGGCGAGGACCTCCGCGTACACGGGCAGCAGCCGGTCGAGCAGGGTCAGCGGCTCGAAGCCGGGGTCGACACCGGGGGCGGGCTTGGCGAGCAGCAGGTAGGTCACGGGGCCGACCAGGACGGGCCGCGCCGTGTGGCCGAGCGCGCGGGCCTCGCTCAGCTCGCCGGCCTGCTTGCGCGAGTCGGCGGCGAAGACGGTGTCGGGGCCCAGTTCCGGCACCAGGTAGTGGTAGTTGGTGTCGAACCACTTGGTCATCTCCAGCGGCGCCGCGTCCTGCGTGCCGCGGGCCATGGCGAAGTACCCGCCCAGGGCGTCCGTTTCGACGGCGGCGCGGTGCCGGGCGGGGATCGCGCCGACCATGACGCTGGTGTCCAGTACGTGGTCGTAGTACGAGAAGTCGCCGGTCGGCACCTCGTGCAGGCCCGCCTCCGTCAGCTGCCGCCAGACGGAACGGCGCAGGTCCGCGGCGGTCTTCTGGAGCGCGTCGGCGGTGACGCGGCCCTTCCAGTACCCCTCGACCGCCTTCTTCAGTTCCCGGTTCGGTCCCTGCCGGGGATAGCCGTACACGGTGGCCCGTACGGCCGTGGCGGTGTTTTTGCTGGTCACGTGGCTCTCCTTCGCGAGCGTGTCTCCGAGTGCCCGGCGACGGGCACGAGAGCGCGAAGGGAGTGCACAGCGGACGGGCCGCCGCGCACTCGTGTGCCGCGTCCCTGCTGTACGCCGACCCGCCCTCGAGGTCACCGGGAGACCGCACACGACGGGTCGCGTGCGGGCAACGGGCAGGTCTTCGGACTCACGAGCACGTCCGCCCGAAGGCGAACACCTACTGGCCGTCGCTTCCCGGACCCGGTCGGTCCAGTGCGTATGACGGCGGTCGTTCTCGCTCACCGCTGCGGGGCAGTCCCGGATTCCCACCGGGTTCCCTCTTGCGACGCGCCTGCCTGGCGGACAGGGCGAACCAGCTGCACGCATCAGGCTATGCCCTGCCACCTCCCGCGTGCCATCCCCCCTAGATCGATATTAGGTTAGCCTTGCCTAAGTGAGACTGTTCGTGGCGCGGGCTCCAGCGGCTCCGTGCTGCCCAGGAAAGCGGGAGAGATGTACGTCCTTGACGGTCCCGGCGTACGGGACTCGCGGCCATCGCGCACGGCAGGCCCGTGTGTCGAACGCCTCGCCGCCCGGCTCGCCACCGCCGCCGAAGCCGAACGACCGGCCCTGCTCGCGGACTTCTGGGCGGAGGTCGAGCGGCGCGGCACCCCCCTCGTCGAAAAGGCCGCCGACGATCCCGGGTGGTACGCGGTCACCTTCCTCCGGCGCGGTCACCGCGCCACCTGCCAGGTGCTGCTGCTGGCCGACGGCGTCACCGACCCCGGCGACCTCACCCCCGCCCTGCTGGACCGGCTGCCGGGTACCGATGTCTGGCACCTGACGTATCTGCTGCCTGCCGGCAGTGGCGGCGCGTACCGGCTCGCCGCGGACATCTCGCCCGGCGGCGCGCCTGCCGACCCCGGCCGCCGGCGGCAGCGACTGCGTGCACTGTGTGCGTACGCCGCGGCAGACCCGCTCAACACCCGTTCTGCAGAAGGGGTTTGGGGTGACTCGGACGGCTCCGTGTACGCGGTGCCGACTGCCGCCGGGTAATCCCGCGGAACACCGACCGGACCCGTCGGGCCGACCGTCCGACTGTCCGACAAGCTGACCTGACGTGTCGTCAGGCAGAGTGCCGGAATGTGCCGTATGTGCCCTCTATCTTGCTCGTATGAGTCGAGTGCCTGATTCCGCCCTTAATGACCGGATTGCCATCATCGGTATCGGCTGCCGCCTGCCCGGCCATGCCAACGACCACCGGGCGTTCTGGCGGAACCTGGCCGAGGGCCGGGACTGTATCGTCCCGACCCCGGCCGACCGGTACGACGTCACCACCCTGGGCACCCGGGACCGGGCCAAGCCCGGGCGGCTGGTCGGCGGCCGCGGCGGGTACATCGACAGCTTCGACGCATTCGACCCGGCGTTCTTCGGCATCAGCCCGCGCGAGGCCACGCACCTCGACCCGCAGCAGCGCAAGCTCCTGGAGGTCTCCTGGGAAGCCCTGGAGGACGGCGGGCAGCGCCCGGCCGGCCTGGCGGGCCGCGACATCGGCGTGTTCATCGGAGCTTTCACGATGGACTACAACATCCTGCACTACGCCGACCTGGACTTCCTTACGGCACACACCGCGACCGGCACCATGATGACGATGGTGTCGAACCGCATCTCGCACGCCTTCGACTTCCGCGGGCCCAGCGTCTCCCTCGACACCGCCTGCAGCTCCTCCCTCGTCGCTCTGCACCTTGCCCGGCAGAGCCTGCTGCGCGGCGAGACCGACCTCGCGCTGGCCGGCGGCACGCTGCTGCACTGCGCGCCGCACTTCACCATCGCCGAGAGCAAGGGCGGCTTCCTCTCCGTCGACGGCCGGTCGCGCGCCTTCGACGCGGCGGCCGACGGCTACGTACGCGCCGAGGGCGTCGCCGTCGTGGCACTGAAACGACTGGCCGACGCCGTGCGCGACGGCGACCCGGTGCACGCCGTGGTGCTCGGCAGCGGGGTGAACCAGGACGGGCGGACCAACGGCATCACCGTGCCGCGCGAGGACGCCCAGGTGGATCTCGTACGGAAGGTGTGCGCCGAGGCGGGCGTCGTGCCCGGCAGCCTGCAGTACATCGAGGCGCACGGCACCTCCACCCCGGTCGGCGACCCGATCGAGGCCCGGGCGCTCGGCCGTGTCCTGTCCGACGGGCGCCCGCCCGGTGCCCCCTGCTACGTGGGCTCGGTCAAGACCAACATCGGGCACACCGAGGCCGCCGCCGGCATCGCGGGACTCCTCAAGACGGTGCTCGCCCTGAAGCACCGGAAGATCCCGCCGCACCTCAACCTGGAGCGGCTCAACCCGGCCCTCGAATCGGCCGCGCTGCCCTTCGAGATCCCGGACCGGCTGGTCGACTGGCCCGCGCACGACGGGCCCGCCCGGGCCGGCGTCAACTCCTTCGGCTTCGGCGGCACCAACGCCCACGTACTGCTGGAAGAGGCACCGGCGCCCGCGGCCGCTTCCCGGCCCGGACCGCCGCAGCGCAGCCGGACGATCCTGCCGCTGAGCGCCCGCCACCCGGAGGGGCTGCGCGCACTCGCCACCGGCCTCCGCGCCGAGCTCTCCGGCGCGCACGGCACGCCGCCCGCCCTCGCCGACCTCGGCCACACCCTCGCCCACCGCCGCGAACACCACGCGCACCGGCTCGCGGTGGTCTACTCCCCGGCGGCACCCGACTCGCTGGACGAGGCGCTGGCCGCGTACGAGCGGGGCGAGCAGCACCCCCGCGTCGTCACCGGCCACAGCCGCGAGCGCCAACACCCGGGAGCTACCTGGGTGTTCACCGGTATGGGGCCGCAGTGGTGGGGGATGGGCCGCGGGCTGCTGGCGACCGAACCGGTGTACCGCGCGGCCGTCGAGGCGTGCGACCGCGAGATCCGGGCCCAGGCCGGCTGGTCCCTGCTGGACGAGCTCGCCAAGGACGAGGCCGAGTCGAGGATGGGCGAGACCTGGCTCGCGCAGCCCGCCAACTTCGCGCTCCAGACCGGCCTCGCCGCCCTTTGGCGCAGCCACGGGCTCCGCCCCGACGCCGTCGTCGGCCACAGCACCGGTGAGGTCGCCGCGTGCTACGAAGCCGGGGTCCACACCCTCCCCGAGGCCGTCACGGTGATCCTGCACCGCAGCCGTCTCCAGCATCGGCTGGCCGGTACCGGCACGATGCTGGCCGTCGGGCTGACCGAGGCCGAGGCGGGGCGCCGCGTCCGCGCGCTGCGCGACCGGGTGTCGGTCGCGGCGGTCAACAGCCCCCACGGCGTCACCCTGTCCGGGGACGCCGACGCGCTCCGCGCCCTCGCCTCCGACCTCGAAGAGGAGGGGATCTTCGCCCGCTTCCTGGCGGTCGACATCCCGTACCACAGCGTGCGCATGGACCCGATCAGGGACGAGCTGCTGGCGGCGCTGGCGGATCTGAAGCCGCGCCCGCCCGAGGTACCGCTGTACTTGACGGCCCGCCAGGACCCGACACCCGGCGACGCGCCGGACGCCGCCTACTGGTGGGAGAACGTCCGCGAGCCGGTCCGCTTCCGGGCGGCCGTCGACCGGCTGGCCGAGGACGGCCACCGCCTCTTCCTGGAGCTCGGGCCGCACCCCGTGCTCGGCCACTCGATCGCCGAGTGCCTGGAGGCCACGGGCACCGAAGGCCGGACGCTGGCCTCGATGCACCGCCGGGAGGACGAGGCCGAACGGTTCCACCGCACGCTCGCCGAACTGCACACTCTGGGCGTCGAGTTGGACTGGGACGGCCTCCAGCCGGGCGGCCGGGTGGTCCCGCTGCCCCGCTATCCCTGGCGCCAGGAACGGTACTGGTCCGAGCCCGAGGGCATCGCACAGGTCCGGCTCGGCCGCCTCGACCACCCGCTGCTGGGACGCCGCACCGCACACACCCGGCCCACCTGGGAGGCCCGGCTCGACACCGAACAGCTGCCGTACCTGGCGGACCACCGCATCCAGGGCAACGTGGTCTTCCCCGCCGCGGGCTACCTGGAGATGGTGGCACAGGCGGTACGGGCGCTGACCGGCGGCGGCCCGGCGGCGCTGGCCGACATCCGGCTGACCAAGGCGCTCTTCCTCGACGACGCGCAGCCGACGGCGGTCCAGTTCTCCTTCGACCCGGACGGCGCGGACTTCACCGTCGCGACGGGCGCGGCCGAACCCGCCGTGCACGCCACCGGCGTCGTCCGCGCAGGTCAGCGCCGCGCGCCCGGCCCCGCGCTCGACCCGGACGCGGTCCGCTCCCGTGCCGGCCACCGGCTCTCCGGCCCCGAGACGTACGCGGCGCTGGCCGGGCAGGGGTACGAGTACGGCCCGGCCTTCCAGGGCATCGAGGAGGTCTGGACCGGGCCCGGCGAGGCACTGGCCCGTATCCGGCCGCCGGCCGGGCTCACCGGCGCGGCGGACAGCCACTGCCACCCGGCCCTGCTCGACGCCGCCTTCCAGACCCTGCTGACAACCCTGCTGGCGGAGGACGGCCGGGCCTCCGGCGGCATCCGCCTGCCGCTCGCGATCGGCGAGGTACGCCTCGACCCGGTCGGCGACCGGCCGTTCTGGGTGCACGCCACCCTCACCCGCCAGGATGCCGACGAGATCACCGGCGACCTCGCGCTGTACGCCGAGGACGGCACCCCACTGGGCCGGATCACCGGCTTCCGCGCGGCGGACGTCGAACGCGCCGCGGCCTCGGTCGGCCTCAGCACGATCGACAACTGGCTGGCCGAGGTCGTCTGGACCGATGCCGACGCCGACGCCCTGCCCGAGGACGCGGACCGCCCCGGTGACCTGCTGATCCTCGCCGACGCGGGACCGCTTGCCGAGCAACTGGCCGGGCTCGCGCGGGACAGCGGCGGACGCTGCCACCTGGTGCGCCCCGGCACGCGGTACACGCACGGCCCGGAGGTATCCACGGTCCGGCCCGACTCGGCCGAGGACCTGACCCGCCTCTTCGCCGACCTCGACGCCCCCTTCGACGCCGTCGTCCACCTGTGGAACCTGGACCTGCCGGCGCTGGACGAGGTCACCCGTACGGAACTGACCCGGTGCACCGGGCTCGGCGCGTACTCGCTGGTCCGCCTCGCGCAGCTGCTGCCGGACGCGCAGCCCGGCGCCCGGCTGCACATCGTCACCCGCGGCACCCAGCCCGTGGACGCCGACGACCCCGTCGAACCGCTGGGCGCCGCCGCCTGGGGCCTCGGCCGGGTCCTGTGGCAGCAGGAACTCACCGCGCAGCGCGGCAAGTTGATCGACCTCCCGGCCGAACCCGCCGAGGGGGAGGCCGAGGCGCTCTGGCGCGAGCTCGCCACCACCGGCGACGAGGAGATCGCATTGCGCGGCGGCGAGCGCCGCACCAGCCGGCTCCGCCCGCCGACCGGCCTCACCCGCCCGCTGCCGCTGCGGCTCCGGCGCGACGGTGACTACCTCGTGACCGGCGCGTTCGGCGCGCTCGGCCAGGTGCTCTGCCGCACCCTCGTCGAGCGCGGCGCCCGCCGGCTGATCCTGGTGGGCCGCACCCCGGTGCCCGACCGCACGGAGTGGCACCGCACCGACCCCGGCACCCCCACCGGGCAGCGGATCGCCTTCCTCAAGGAGCTGGAGGCGCTCGGCGCCCAACCGGTCCCGGCCCCGCTGGACATCACCGACGAGGCGGCGCTGACCGACTGGCTGGCGGACCGCAGAAGCCGCCAACTCCCGCCCATCCGCGGGGTGTTCCACCTCGCCGGTGAGGTCAGGGACGCCCTGGTGCCGGAGATGGACCGCGCGGCGTTCGACGCCGCGTACGCGCCCAAGGTGGCCGGCGGCTGGCTGCTCCACCACCACCTGCGCGACGAACCGCTCGACCACTTCGTCCTCTTCGGCTCCATCGCGGCCCTGATGACCACCGCCGGGCAGACCAACTACGCGGCCGGCAACGCCTTCCTGGACGCGCTCGCCCACCACCGCAGGGCCCGTGGCCTGCCCGCGCTCAGCCTGGGCTGGGGTCCCTGGGACGCCGGAATGATCGAGGAGCGCGGCCTCGCTGAGCACTACCGCACGGCGCGCGGCATGAGCCCGCTCTCGCCCGCCGCCGGCATGGCCGTACTGCAGCGCACCATCGGCCAGGAGTGGGCGCAGCTCGCCGTCGCCCCCGTGACCGACTGGCGGACCGCCACTGCCTGGTACACCGCGCCGCCCCCGCTCGTCGCCGACCTGGCAGCGGCCGCCGCCGACACCCCGGCGACCGAGGCGCGCGGCACCTTCCTGGAGACCTTCCACGCGACGGAGGGCGAGGAGGCCCGCCGCCACCTGACCATGGAACGCTTCGGTGAGCTGGTCGCCGCCGTGCTGGGCGTACCGTGCGAAAGCGTCGATCCGGCGGCCGGGCTGCTCGCGCTGGGCCTGGACTCCCTGCTGGCGATGGAGCTGCGCGCCAGGGTCGGTACGGAGCTGGGCGTCACGCTCCCGGTGGTGGCGCTGCTCAGCGGCGAGCCGGTCGACGCGCTGACCACCCGGCTGTACGAGGGGCTGCTGGCGGCCGGCGGGCCCGAGGCCACGCCCGCGGCGGAGCAGCACATCGACGAGGAGCGATACCCCCTCACGTACAACCAGAAGGCGCTGTGGTTCCTCCGGGAACTCGACCCGGACGCGCACGCCTACAACATCGGCGGCGCGACGCTGGTGCACAGCGAACTCGACCCGGACCTGTTCGTCACCGCCTTCCGCCTCCTGGTGGAACGTCACCCGTGCCTGCGGACCACCTTCGTCGCGGAGGAGGGACGGCCCGTGCAGCGCGTCTCCCCGGAGGCGCGGGTCGACGTGGCCGTGTTCGATGTGCAGGGCGAGGACTGGGACGCCGTACGCGAACGGATGATCCAGGAGTACCGCAGGCCGTACGACCTGACGCGCGGCCCGCTGGTCCGGCTCCGCCTCTACAAGCTCGCCCCGGGCCGCTGGGTGACCCTCAACGGCGTCCACCACATCATCTCCGACGCCCACTCCGTCTTCACCTTCGTCGAGGAGGTGTTCGCGCTCTACGACGCGCTGCGGCACGGCAGGCCGACCGAACTCCCGCCGCTGCCCGCCCGGTACCTCGACTTCCTCAACCAGCAGAACAGCCTGCTCGCCGGCCCCGAGGCACAGCGCATGCTCGACTACTGGCGGGCGCACCTGCCGGCGCGCATCCCCTACCTGGAGCTGCCCACGGACAAGCCCCGCCCCGTGGTGGCCACCCACCGCGGCGCCTCCGAGTTCTTCGAGATCGACGCCGCACTCGGCGCCCGGGTGCACGCGCTGTCGCTCCACCACGGCGTCACGCCCTTCATGGTGCTGCTGAGCGCGTACTACCTGCTACTGCACCGCTACTCGGGCCAGGACGACCTCATCATCGGCAGCCCCGTCAGCGGACGTACCCGCCCGGAATTCGCCCCGGTGTACGGCTACTTCGTCAACCCGCTGCCGCTCCACGTCAGCCTGGCCGGGGACCCTTCGGTGGCCGATCTGCTGGCCCGTACCCGCGACACGGTGCTGGGCGGCCTGGACAACCAGGAGTACCCGTTCGTCCTCCTGGTCGAGCAGCTGGGGCTGCCGCACGACGCCAGCCGCTCGGCCGTGTTCCAGTCGATGTTCGCCCTGCTCACCCACCAGCTCGGCGAGGAGCTGTCGGGATACCGGGCGGAGAACATCCAACTGCCGGAACAGGAAGGGCAGTTCGACCTGACGCTGGTGGCGTGCGAGGAGCCCGCGGACGGGCGCTTCACCTGCGCGTTGAAGTACAACACCGACCTGTTCCACGCGGCGACGGCCCGCCGGATGGCCGGGCACTACCTGAACCTGCTGGACGCGCTGACCCGCGCCCCCGCCGAGGCACCGGCCGCCCGGCTGCCCCTGCTCGGCCCCGAGGAGCGCGACCGCATCCTCGTCCGGTGGAGCGGGACCGGCCGGACCGCCGACCACGATGTGCCGGTACCCGACCTCATCCGGCGGCGCGCCGCCGAACGGCCCGGAGCCGTCGCCGTCGTGGCCCCCGCGGCAGCCGGCGAAACCCACCGGCTCACCTACGCCGAGCTGGACGAACGGTCCCGCAGGGCGGCCCGCCGGCTGCGCGCGCTGGGCGTGCGCGACGGCGCCGTGGTGGCCGTCCGCATGGCCAAGTCCCCGGAGCTGATCGTCACGCTCCTCGCGGTGCTGCGGGCGGGCGGCTGCTACCTGCCGCTGGATCCGGGCCATCCGGCCGACCGGACGGCCCGCCTGGTCGCGGACGCGGGCGCCGTCCTGCTCGTGGCGGACCGGGCCGAGCCCCGCCGGGACGGTTGCGAGGTGGTCACCCCGGACGACCTGGACGCGCCGGAGCCGGAGGACAGCGGTACCTCGGAAGACACCGAGCCGCCCATCGCCCTGGACGCGCCCGCCTACATCCTCCACACCTCCGGCTCGACCGGTCGCCCCAAGGCCGTCCGGGTCAGCCACCGCAACCTCGCCGCCGTGCACGCCGCCTGGCGCGCCGAGTACGGTCTCGACGACGAGGCCGGCGTTCACCTCCAGATGGCCGCCCCGTCCTTCGACGTCTTCACCGGCGATCTGGTGCGCGCGCTGTGCTCCGGGGGCACCCTGCTCCTCGCCGACCGCGACCTGCTCTTCGACACCCACCGGCTCTACCGGACCATGGCCGAGGAGCGGGTCGACTGCGCCGAATTCGTCCCGGCGGTCGCCCGCGGCCTGATCAGCCACTGCGAAACGGCCGGGCTGCGGCTGGACTTCCTGCGCCTGCTCATCGTCGGCTCGGACACCTGGCGGGCGGGCGAACACCGGCGGCTGCACGCCCTGTGCGGACCGCGGACCCGCCTGGTCAACTCGTACGGGCTGACCGAGGCCACCATCGACAGCGCGTACTTCGAAGGCCCGGTGGACGGCCTCGCACCGGGCGCGACCGTCCCGATCGGCCGCCCGCTGCCCAACAGCGAGCTGTACATCCTCGACCGGTACGGCGAGCCGGTGCCGCCCGGTGTGACCGGCGAGCTCTTCATCGGCGGCGCCGCCGTCGCGACCGGCTACCTCGGCGACCCGGAGGAGAACGCGCGCCGTTTCCCCACCCGCACGCTGGACGGAGCACCGCGCCGGCTCTGCCGCACCGGCGACCTGGCCCGCTGGTCGGCGGACGGCACGGTCCAGCTGCTGGGGCGCGCGGACCGCCAGGTCAAGGTGCGCGGCCACCGCGTGGAGACCGGCGAGGTCGAGACCCAGCTGTCTCGCTGTGCCGCGCTGCGCCAGGTCCATGTGACGACCCGCCGGACCGACGGCGGCGACAACGCCCTGTGCGCCTACTACGTACCGGACGAAGGGACCCGGGTGGACCGGGGCGAGCTGCGCCGGCGGCTCGCCGACCACCTCCCCGCGTACATGATCCCCTCCCACTTCGTGGCGCTGCCCGCACTGCCGCTGACGGCGAACGGCAAGGTCGACACCGCCGCGCTCCCCGCTCCCGCGTACGAGCCGGAGGACCGGACCCCCGAAGCGCCGGCCACGCCCTACGAGGCACGGATGGCCGCGCACTGGCAGGCCCTGCTCGGCGGCGAACTCCTCGGCCCGGGGCATGAGTTCTTCGAGGCGGGCGGCAGCTCGCTCACCCTCATCGAGCTGATCCACCACCTGCGCACCGAGTACGGAACCGAGATCCCCGTCGGCCCGCTGTTCAAGGACACCACGCTGCGCGGCATGGCCCGCACCGTCGAGCAGGTGGTGGCAGGCGACGCCGGCGAGGCCCCGCCCTGCATCCGCTTCGGCCCCGAAGACCCGGCACCGGACCGGACGGTCTTCTGCTTCCCGCCGGCGGGCGGCCACGGCGCCGCCTACCGCGAACTTGCCGGCCACCTTCCGGACTTCCACGTCATCGCGTTCGACTACCTCCCCTCCCTCCCCGATGAGGACAAGGCCGCCCGCTATGCCGACCTGATCACCTCGCTCCGGCCGGACGGGCCGTGCGCCCTCCTCGGCTATTCGCTCGGCGGCAACCTCGCCTTCGAAGTGGCCAAGGAGCTCGAACGCCGGGGGAGGGAGGTGTCCCGGCTGGTCCTGCTGGACTCCTATCGCTTCACCGAGGCCGGGCCGCTGGGCGCCGAGCAGCTGGCCCGCTTCGAGGAAGGGCTGCGCGACCGGCTGGGGGAGCGGGCCGGCACCGGCCCGCTCGCCGAGGAGACCATCGGCCAGGCCCGGGACTACCTGGCCTACTGCTGCCGCACGCCGAACCTCGGCACGGTCGCCGCACCGATCACGGTGATCGCCGCCGAGCGGAGCGGACTGTCGTACGTATTCGGGAAACGGGCCGGCTGGCAGGAGAGTTCCCGTACCGGAGCGGTCCGGCTCGACGGCTCCGGCACGCACGACGAGCTGCTCGACCCCGCGCACCTCGGCCACAACGCCCGGCTCGCGCGCGAGGCCCTGGCGGGCGCGGAGTGCGGGGTACCGGCATGACGCCCCGCACACCGCCGCCGGAGCTCGGCCGTAACACCGCGGCAGCCACCGGTGACCTGGTCGTCTTCGTCGTCGGCATGCGCATCAACAGGTTTCGCTCGCCGCGGGGCTGGGTGCCGGTGGGCCGGGCGACGGGGCCGGTGATCAGAGAGCTGATGACCGCCCGGGGGAGTGGCCTGCTGGGTTCCCGGACCCGGCTGGGCCCGCCCCGGGTGATCGAGGTGATCCAGTACTGGGAGTCGCAGGAGAAGCTGCTCGCGTACGCCTCGGACACGCGGCGGCAGCACCGGCCCGCGTGGGCGGAGTTCAACCGGCGGGTCCGGGAGAGCCGCGGCGCCGTGGGCATCTTCCACGAGAACTACACCGTGTCGGCGGGCGGGTACGAGACGATCTATGTCGACATGCCGCTGTACGGGCTGGCTGCCGCCACCGGCGTCCGCCCGGTCGGCGAGCGCGGCGACACGGCGGCCGCCCGGCTGGGCCTGCGGTGAGCCCTGCACGGTAAGCCTTGAACGCGGGCCCCTATCGCCCGGCCTCGCCGAGCAGCGCGGTGGAGAGCCCGCACAGCGACGTGATGAGGTCCTGCCCCAGCAGCCGCCAGCGCGCCTCCGCCTCCCGCTGCTCGATCCGGCCGTTCGCCAGGTCGTACTCCAGCTCCGCGAAGGCGTGCACGCTGAGCTGCCGCACCATCGCGCTGTACCGCTGGAACAGCCCGCGCGGGAAGTCCTTCCGCCGCACCGCGCCGTGGGTGTTGAGCATCCGGAGCGACGGCGTGTTCAGCTGCTCCTGGATCACGTACTCCCGCAGCGCCGGCTCGACGATCGCCTGGGCGAAGAAGCGCGCGCCCCAGGTCGGCGCGGCCGCTTCGATGTGGTACTCGACGCCCGGCAGGATGAGGCACGCGAAGTGCTCCTCCCGCGTCACCGCCCGGTCCGTGCCGAGCAGCGTCTCCACCATGGCGATGCGGCGCCCCTCGATGACGTCCGTGTAGCTCGACAGGATCGCCTTGATGAGCTCGTCGCGGCCGTTGAAGTGGTACTGCACCGCGGAGTTGTTGCGCTGGCCGGCCGCCTCGCTGATCTGCCGGACCGAGACGTTCGCGAAGCCCTTTTCGGCATAGAGCCGCTCCGCGGTGCGCATGAGCTTGGTCCGCGCGACCACGGAGCGGGGGGACGGCGGGGCGGCCGGCGCTGGGGTCATCATTCCGCGAGTCGGATGGCTCCGGTCGGGCACCCCGCAGCCGCGGCGCGCACCTCTTCGAAGTCCTCCGGCGACGGCGCCTCCTCCAGCAGCATCACGACACCGTCCTCCTCCCGCTGGTCAAAGACCTGATCGGCTCTGAGCACACACAATCCGCTGCCGCAGCACGCTTCCTGGTCCACGGTGATCTTCATGCTACCTCCTCGTTCCCCGCCGCCCCGGTGCTCCGAAACCTCACCAGATGACCCACAGTTCCTCCAGGCCGCCGGCCGCGACGCCGTCCCGGGGGCGCAGCTCCTCGGGCTTGTCCCGCAGCCGCAGGCCGGGCAGCCGCCTGGCGAACGTGCCCAGTACGACCTGCAGCTCCACCCGGGCCAGCGTCTGGCCGACGCAGAAGTGCGGGCCCGCGCCGAAGGTGACGTGCTGGCTGTTGTTCTCGCGGCGCGGGTCGAACCGGTCGGGCTCGGGGAACTTGCGCGCGTCCCGGTTGGCCGCCGCCATGTTGACCAGCAGGTTGCTGCCCGCGCCGACCGGTACCCCGCCGACCTCGGTGTCCTCCGTGATGAACCGGGGAATGCCCACGCCCGCGAGGGGGTCCATCCGCAGGGACTCCTCCACCGTGCCCCTGATCAGCTCCGGGTCGGCGACCACCGCCTCGTAGCGCTCCCGCTCGGCCAGCAGCAGCGCGGTCATCTTCATGATCATGTTCGAGGTGGTCTCGTGCCCGGCCAGCAGCAGACCCCGCGCCGTGGAGACCAGCTCGTCGTGGCTCAGCCGGCCGTCCTCGCTGTCCGAGATCAGGGTCAGCTCGCTGAGCAGATCGTCACCCGGGTGCGCGCGCTTCTGCTCGACCAGGTCCGAGGCGTAGTCCAGGAACGCCTGCTGCGCCGCGTCGACCTCCTCCTGCGTGTACTTGGTCAGCGTCAGCGCCACCTCCGACCAGTACGCGAACTTCTCCTGGTCCTCGCTCGGCGCGCCCAGCAGGGCACAGATGACCTGCACCGGCAGCGGCAGTGCGACGGCCGTCCGGAGGTCGGCGGGGGAGCCCCCGGCCATCATGGCGTCCACCAGCTCGTCGGCCATGCCCTGGATGCGCGGCCGCCACGCCTCCATCTTCTTCACCGTGAAGGCGCGGCTGAGCAGCCGGCGCCAGCGCTGGTGACCGGGGCCCTCCTGGATGTCCGTGGCGCCGGGGTTGCGCCGGCTGAACATGCCGCCGTCCTCGGTGTTCGACAGGCGCGCCCCGCCTTCCCGCGCGAGGTTGCGGCTGAACCGCGGGTCGGCCAGCAGGGTGCGGACCTCGTCGTATCCGGTCAGCAGTCCGACGACGTCGCCGCTGGGCATCCGCACGTGCGCCACCGGGCACTTCGCGCGGTTCTCGGCCCACTCCTGCGGCGGCTCCAGCACGTGGGGCTGGGTGAACGGGTAGTCGGGGATCGGTGTGGCCTCGTCGGTCATGGGGGGCTCCTCCGGGCTTCGGCGTCCCGATCACCGTAAGACGCGCGTCTTACTAAGGCAATCGTCTTAAATTCGATTGGCCGATACTGAACGCCAGTTGAGTGGTACAGACCACTTGTCGGCGTTCTTCGCCGCCCATATGATCCCGCCAGTTGTGCAGAGCGGAACGTTCATTGCGTATGTTGCAACGCTCGATCTGTAGGGGTGCCGATGACCGCGTATGCCCGAATAGCCGCTCCACTGGCGGGACTTGTCCTCGCCGGCCTCGCCGTCACCGGCTGCGCTCCGCAGACCTCGGCGAGCGGCGGGACCAAGGACGAGAAGAGCGGGACGCTGCGCGTGTGGCTGTTCCGGGAGGTCGGCAACAAGCCCAAGGAGAAGGTCGTCGACGCGGCCGTCGCCGCGTTCGAGAAGCGGCACAAGGGCACCGACGTGCAGGTCGAGTACATCCCGGTCGACACCCGCGCCCAGCGCATCAAGGCCGCCTTCAACGACCCCGCGAGCGCGCCGGACCTCATCGAGTACGGCAACACCGACACCGCCGGCTACGTCAAGGACGGCGGCCTCGCCGACGTCACCGCGGAGTACACCGCCTGGGACGAGGCGAAGGACACCGACCCCACCGCCAAGCAGTCCGTGACCGTCGGCGGCAAGGTCTACGGCGCACCGCTCTTCGTCGGCGTCCGCGCGCTGTACTACCGCACCGACGTCCTCAAGGACCTGGGCATCGCCCCGCCCCGGTCCCAAGCCGAGCTGATCGCCGCGTCGAAGAAGATCCACAAGGCCCGGCCGGGCCTCTACGGCCTCGCGGTCGGCGGCGCGTACACCTACGGCGCCCTGCCCTTCCTCTGGGCCCACGGCGGCGAACTCGCCGAAAAGCGCGGCGACACCTACAAGGCCACCGTCAACACCCCGAAGGCCCGCAAGGGCATCGAGACGTACGCCTCCCTCTTCGGCGACGCCAACTGCCCGGCGGACAAGTGCGCCTCCATGGGCGGCAACGCCACCGTCACCGCCTTCACCTCCGGCAAGGCGGCCATGGCCATCGGCGGCGACTTCAGCCACGCCGCCGTCGAGGCGAGCAAGGCCAAGGACAAGTACGCGGTCGTCCCGCTGCCCGGCGTGAAAAAGGGATCGATCGCCCCCGCCTTCGCGGGCGGCAACAACATCGGCGTCCTGAAGAGCACCTCGCACCGCACCCTCGCGGTGGACCTCATGAAGTCGCTGACCGGCAAGGAATCCCAACGCAGACTCTTCGACGCGATGGGCTTCCTGCCGACCTACACCGACGTGCTGGACGAGGCCGCGAAGAAGCAGCCGTACGTCGCGCCGTTCGTCAGGACCCTGCACTCCGGCGCCAAGTTCGTCCCCGCCTCACCGGCCTGGGGTCAGATCGACGCCTCGCTGATCCTCCCGACCATGTACCAGGAGATCGTCAGCGGCCGTAAGAGCGTGGACCGGGCGTCCGACGACGCGGCGAAGAAGATGGACGCCGCGTTCTCCGCCGCCCGGTGAGGGCCGCCCCTTGACCTCGACCGCCCTGCGCCGCCCCCGCTGGACGCCCTGGCTCTACCTGCTGCCCGCGCTCGTCCTGCTCGCCGGACTGCTCGTCTATCCGATCTACCAGCTCGGCCTGATCTCCTTCCTGGAGTACACCCAGGCCCAGGTCAGCGGCGGCCGGCCGACCTCCTTCCAGGGGTTCGGCAACTACGCGGCGCTCTTCGGCGACGGTGAGTTCTGGCGGGTCCTCCTCGCCACGGTCCTCTTCGCCGCCGCCTGCGTGCTCGCCACCCTCCTGGTCGGCTGCGCGCTCGCCGTCCTGCTGACCCGCGTCCGCGCGCTGCCCCGGCTCGTGCTGATGCTGGCCGCGCTCGGCGCCTGGGCCACCCCCGCCATCACCGGCTCCACCGTCTGGGTCTTCCTCTTCGACCCCGACTTCGGGCCCGTCAACAAGGTGCTCGGACTCGGCGACTTCTCCTGGACCTACGGCCAGTACAGCGCGTTCGCCCTGGTCCTCCTCGAAGTCGTGTGGTGCTCGTTCCCGTTCGTGATGGTGACCGTGTACGCGGGCATCCGCGCGGTCCCCGCCGAAGTGCTGGAGGCGGCCGCGCTCGACGGCGCCTCGCAGTGGCGCACCTGGCGCTCGGTCCTCGCGCCGATCCTCCGGCCGATCCTCGTCGTCGTCACCATCCAGTCGGTCATCTGGGACTTCAAGGTCTTCACCCAGATCTATGTGATGACGGGCGGCGGCGGCATCGCCGGACAGAACCTCGTACTCAATGTGTACGCGTACCAGAAGGCGTTCGCCTCCTCGCAGTACAGCCTCGGCTCGGCCATCGGCGTCGTCATGCTGCTGATCCTGCTGGCCGTGACGCTGGTATACCTGCGCATCGTGCGGCGCCAGGGGGAGGAACTGTGAGCCTGCTCCGTACGATCGGGGTCCGGCGGCCCGGCCGGCTGGCCGCGGAGACCGGCGCCCTCGTCATCGCCGCCCTCGTCGCCTTCCCCCTGTACTGGATGGTCCTCTCCGCCCTCAAACCCACGGCCGAGATCCAGTCCACCGAGCCTCGCCCCTGGACCCTCGCCCCCTCCCTCGACGCCTTCCGCCGCGTCTTCGAGCAGCAGGACTTCGGCCGGTACTTCCTCAACAGCCTGATCGTGGCGGGCACCGTCGTCCTCGCCTCCGCGCTGATCGCCTTCCTGGCCGCCACCGCGGTCACCCGCTTCCGCTTCCGGTTCCGCACTACTCTGCTGATCATGTTCCTGGTCGCGCAGATGGTGCCGGTCGAGGCGCTCACCATCCCGCTGTTCTTCCTCATGCGGGACTTCGGGCAGCTCAACACGCTCGGCTCGCTGATCCTGCCGCACCTCGCCTTCTCGCTGCCGTTCGCCATCTGGATGCTGCGCGGCTTCGTCAGGGCGGTACCGGAGGCGCTGGAGGAGCAGGCCGCGATCGACGGCGCGAGCCGCACCCGCTTCCTGTGGCAGATCCTCTTCCCGCTGGTCTTCCCCGGTCTGGCCGCGACCAGCGTCTTCTCCTTCATCTCCACCTGGAACGACTTCCTGTTCGCCAAGTCCTTCCTCATCAGCGACACCTCGCAGTCCACTCTGCCCATGGCACTGCTGGTCTTCTTCAAGCCTGATGAGAACGACTGGGGAGGGATCATGGCCGCTTCCACCGTGATGACCGTCCCCGTCCTGGTCTTCTTCGTACTCGTACAGCGCCGCCTGGTCTCCGGACTCGGCGGCGCGGTCAAGGACTGATGCCAATGAACGCCCAACTGGTCCCGACGCCACGGCACTTGAGTGTCGGTGACAATGTCCAGTGCGTCCTGAACGCGTCCACCACGCTCGCGGCCGGTCCCGGCACCGGGACCACCGAGCGGTGGCTGCGCGGCACACTGGGTGCCGCACTGGGACTGGCGCTCCCTCCGGGCCCGGCCGGCGCGCCCGGCACCATCACCCTCACCACCGCCCCCGAAATGCCGCCCGAGGACTACCGGCTCGACACCACCGGAGGCGCCGTACGGATCACCGGCGGCGGCCCGCCCGGCGTCTTCTGGGCCGCCCAGACCCTGCGCCAGCTCCTCGGCCCCGACGCCTTCCGCCGCGCACCGATCAACCCCGAGACGGTCTGGAGCCTGCCCGCCGTACGCATCGAGGACGGCCCCCGCTTCTCCTGGCGCGGCATGATGCTCGACGTGGCCCGGCACTTCCTCCCCAAGGACGACGTGCTGCGCTACCTCGACCTGCTCGCCGCACACAAGCTGAACGTCTTCCACTTCCACCTCACCGACGACCAGGGCTGGCGCATCGAGATCAAGCGCCACCCGCGCCTCACCGAAGTCGGCTCCTGGCGCGCCCGCACCAAGTACGGCCACCGCGCGTCGGAGCTGTGGGACGAGACGCCGTACGGCGGGTACTACACCCAGGACGACATCCGGGAGATCGTCGCGTACGCCGCCGAGCGGCACATCCGCGTCGTCCCGGAGATCGACATCCCCGGCCACTCCCAGGCCGCCATCGCCGCCTATCCCTGGCTCGGCAACACCGACGTCGTCGACACCGCCGCGCTGGAAGTGTGGGACAACTGGGGCGTCAGCCCGAACATCCTCGCGCCCACGGACGCCACCCTCCGCTTCTACGAGGACGTCCTGACCGAGGTACTGGAGCTCTTCCCGCCGCACGTCTCGCCGTTCGTGCACATCGGCGGCGACGAGTGCCCCAAGGACCAGTGGCATCGGTCCCCGGCCGCGCAGACCCGGATCGCCGAACTCGGGCTGGCCGACGAGGACGGCCTCCAGTCCTGGTTCATCCGCCACTTCGACCGCTGGCTGACCGCGCGCGGCCGCCGCCTCATCGGCTGGGACGAGATCCTGGAGGGCGGCCTCGCCGAAGGCGCCGCGGTCTCTTCCTGGCGCGGCTACGCGGGCGGCATCGCCGCCGCCGAGGCCGGACACGACGTCGTGATGTGCCCGGAGCAGCAGGTGTATTTGGACCACCGCCAGCACGGCGGCCCCGACGAGCCGATGCCCATCGGCTATGTACGCACGCTGGAGGACGTCTACCGGTTCGAACCCGTCCCCGCCGGCCTTTCCCCGGAAGCCGCCCGGCACATCCTCGGTACCCAGGCCAACGTCTGGACCGAGGTCATGCAGAACCGCTCCCGCGTCGACTACCAGGTCTTTCCCCGGCTCGCCGCGTTCGCCGAGGTCGCCTGGTCCCCGCTGCCGGCACCGGCGGAACGGGACTACCCGGCCTTCGAGGCGCGCATGACCGCCCACTACGCCCGCCTCGATGCCCTGGGCGTCGACTACCGCCCGCCCGGCGGCCCGCTGCCCCGGCAGCGCCGGCCGGGCGTGCTCGGACGGCCGATCGAGGGCGCGCCGCCGGAGGTGTGACACCCTGCACCGCTTACGACCCGACGTATCAGCACACTGCGGTATGACCTGACGTACCGGCACACTGCCGTACGGCCTGACGTACCGTCACATCAGAAGGGCATACGGGAGCGGCCCTTACGGCCGGCGCGGCCGCTCTTCCGAACCGCCCGGTTGCTGCTGCGGAACGGCGCGCTCAGCAGTCGCCCCACCAAGCCGGGAGCCTTGCCTGCCCCACGCGCGCCCGCACCGAGCGACTTCTGCGTGCCCCGCTGCGGGCCCCGGGACAACCTCGGCACGACGAACCCCAGAACCAGCATGAGCACACACACGACAGCGATGACCGCTACCACCATCACGCTCTCCTCTCCGCTGTGGGCTGCCCCACCCCTTCCGACTACCCCCGAGAACGGACCTCACGGCCACTACTGCACCGGCGGCCGATTTCCCTCACCGGCCGCCTCTACCGGATCCACCGGCTCCGTCTTTCGATGATCCGGTCGAACATCGCCTACGCTCGACGGATGGCGAAGTACTTCGACGTGCACCCCGAAAACCCGCAGCCGCGCACCATCCGCAGTGTGGCCGACAGCATCCGCTCGGGCGCGCTCGTCGCCTACCCGACGGACTCCTGTTTCGCCCTCGGCTGCCAGCTCGGCAGCCGGGACGGCATCGACCGGATCAAGTCCATCCGGAACCTCGACGACCGCCACCACTTCACCCTGGTGTGCCAGAACTTCGCGCAGCTCGGCCAGTTCGTGCAGATCGACAACGATGTGTTCCGGGCCATCAAGGCCGCGACGCCCGGCAGCTACACCTTCATCCTCCCGGCGACGAAGGAAGTGCCGCGCAAGCTGCTGCACGCGAAGAAGAAGACGGTCGGGGTCCGCATCCCCGACCACGTCGTCGCGCAGGCGCTGCTCGCCGAACTGGGCGAGCCGCTGCTCTCCAGCACCCTGCTCCTGCCCGACGAGGACGAACCGCTGACGCAGGGCTGGGAGATCAAGGAACGGCTCGATCACGTGGTGGACGCGGTGGTCGACTCGGGCGACTGCGGCACCGAGCCGACCACGGTCATCGACTTCTCCGGCGGCGAGACCGAGATCGTCCGCCGGGGAGCGGGCGACTGGACGCGGTTCGAGTGAGCGCAGCTCTCCGGTGAAGCGCTTTCAGGCGGCCACCGGCTCGCGTTCCAGCAGCTCCCGGATGTCGCGTGCGGCGGCGCGTCCCGCCCGGTTCGCGCCGATGGTGCTGGCCGAGGGGCCGTAGCCGACGAGGTGGACGCGGGGGTCCCGGACGGCACGCGTGCCGTCCATGCGGATTCCGCCGCCCGGATCGCGGAGGCGGAGCGGGGCGAGGTGGTCGATGACCGGGCGGAACCCGGTGGCGAGCAGGATGGCGTCGGCCGGGAAGGTGCTCCCGTCGGCCCAGCGGACGCCGTCCTCCGTAATGCGCTCGAACATCGGCCGCCGGACGAGCACGCCCCGCTCCCGGGCTCGCCGCATCTCCTCCGTCATCGGCAGGCCGGTGACCGAGACCACACTGCGGGGCGGCAGCCCCTGGCGTACGCGGTCCTCGACCAGGGCCACGGCGGCGCGGCCGCGCTCCTCGTCGAAGGGACCCTCCCGGAAGGCCGGCGGCCGCCGGGTCACCCACGCCGTGTCCGCGGCGACCTCGGCGATCTCCATCAGATGCTGCACGGCGGAGGTGCCACCGCCGACCACGACGACCCGCTGCCCGGCGAACTCCTGCGGCCCGCGGTAACCGGCAGTGTGCAGCAGACGCCCGCGAAACCGCTCCTGACCAGGGAAGTGCGGCCAGAACGGACGGTCCCACGTCCCGGTCGCGTTCACCAGCGCCCGCGCCGCGTACGTCCCCTCCGAGGACTCGACGAGCAGCCGGCCGCGAGGCTCGCGACTGGCTGGACGCACCGCGGTGACCTGCACCGGCCGATGCACACGCAGCCCGAAGGTCTCCTCGTACGTCGTGAAATAGTCCCCGATCACCTCGGCGGAGGGACGGCCCGGATCGGCGCCCGTCAGCTCCATGCCGGGGAGCGCGTGCATGCCGTGGACCCTGCCGTACGTGAGCGTCGGCCAGCGGAACTGCCACGCGCCGCCCGGGCGCGGCGCGTGGTCGAGTACGACGAAGTCCTGATCCGGTGTGTAACCCAGCCGCCGCAGGTGGAAGGCGGCGGCAAGACCGGCCTGACCTGCACCGATCACCACGACCTCGACGTCACGCGCCCCGCTGGTGTAGTTCATGTTTCTACTAACCATGCGGGGCGCCGCTGTCTTCCCGGCGTCGTGGCTGCCCCCTCAGCCGGTCTTTCCGTACGTACGCGGTCGCGTGCTCGACGGCGGCAGGTCACCGTTGAACCGGGTGTCGACGAAGTCGGCGAAGGAGTACTTCCGGGGGATCAGCCCGATGTCCGCGAAGGTGTTCACGATCTGCTGCTCGGAGGCGATGGCGGCCTTGTCGACCGCGACCGGCACGGCCGTACCGCGCGTCCGCTCGACCGCGTCCAGCGCCACCTTCTCCGGCAGCCCGGTCTCCTTCGCCCACACCTCGGCCCACTTCTGCGGATGCTTGAACACCCAGTCCTGGGCACGCCGCAGCCGGTCGTTGTAATCCTTGAGCACCCCGGCCTTCTTCTTGTCCTTCAGTGCTGCGGGCGCGGCCACCTGGAAGCTCAGGCCGTTGACGACGCCCTGCCCGGTGGTCAGCACGCGCGCGTCGGCCTGGTCCAGGGCCTGCGAGGTGTACGGGTCCCACACCGCCCAGGCGTCCACCCGACCGCGGGTGAACGCGGCCAGCGCGTCCGCCGGCTGCAGATAGCTGAGCTTGACGTCCTTCGTCGTCAGGCCGGCCTTCTTCAGCGAGGCGACGAGCTGGTAATTGGCCGAGCTGCCCTGCGCCACCGCGATCGTCTTGCCCTTGAGCTGGCCGGGCCGCTTCAGTGGCGAGTCCTTCTTCACCAGGATCGTCTCGCCCTCCGAGGAGCTGTGCGAGGCGGCGATGACCTTGAGCTTCTGCTGGGCGGCCGCGGCGAAGACGGGCGGTGTGTTGCCGACCGCGCCGATGTCGACCGCGCCCGCGTTGAGTGCCTCCAGCAGCGGCGGCCCGGAGGTGAAGGTGGACCACTTGATGCGGTACGGCAGGTCGTCCAGCTCACCGGCGGCCCGCAGCAGCGCCTCGGAGCCGCCCTTCTGGTCACCGACGTTCAGCGTCACGGAGCCCTTGCCGTCGGTGCCACTGCCCGTACCGCCGGCGGAACCGTCCGCCCGGGACGCACCGCCGCACGCCGTCAGCAGCAGCGCGAGCGGGAGCAGCAGGGCGGCACCCGGTACGAGGGCGCGGACCGGTCGGCGTGATCTCATCACAGTTCCGTTCGTTGAATTCATCGCGTTGGGTTCATCGGGTTCGTTGGTTCGTTGATCCGTAAGCTTGTAAAGCGAGGAGGGGGAGGAGGGGGAGGCGACGCGTCAACTCGATCAGGTGGCCTCGGCGGGGGCATCCACACCCAGCCGGTCCAGCAGTTGGGCGCGCAGCGCCGCGAAGCGGGGGGACGCGATGTCCCTGGGGCGCGGCAGGTCGATGGTGGTCTCGTACGCGATCACGCCCTCATCCATGACCAGCGCCCGGTCCGCGAGCAGCAGCGCCTCCTCGACATCGTGGGTCACCAGCAGCACTGCGCAGCCGCGCCGCCGCCACAGCTCGGCGACCAGTCGCTGCGCCTTGATACGGGTCAGCGCGTCCAGCGCGCCGAACGGCTCGTCGAGCAGCAGCAAATCCGGCTCGCGGACCAGGGCCCGGGCCAACGAGGCGCGCTGGGCCTCGCCACCGGAGAGCGTCTTGGGCCAGGCATCGGTACGGTGCGAGAGCCCGACCTCTCCCAACGCCCGTTCCGCAACAGCCCGTTCGGGCCGCCCGGGCAGTCCGAGGAGAACGTTCCGCCAAACCTTCTTCCAAGGCATCAGCCGCGGCGCCTGAAAGGCAACGGCCGAGCGGCGCGGTACCGACACCTCACCCTCGATCTCCCGGTCGAGCCCGGCGAGCACGCGCAGCAACGTCGACTTCCCGCACCCACTGCGCCCGAGCAGTGCCACGAACTCGCCGGGCTGCACGGCCAGTTCAAGACCATCAATCACGGCCCGCCCACCAAAGGAGCGGGTCAGCCCGGCCACACGTACGGCGGCGGAAGCACTGCCGTCAGTCGTGGGGCTCACTGCCCCGTGAACGTCGGTCGCCATTGCAGCAACAGCCTTTCGAGAGTACGGACGAGGAAATCGGCGAGCAGACCGAGCAGTGCGTACACGATGAGGCAGACCACGATCACATCGGTACGGAAGAATTCCCGCGCCTGGTTCATGAGGAATCCGATGCCGTCATCGGCATTGACCGACTCACCGAATACCAGCGCCAGCCACGCGGTGGCCAGCGAGTAACGCAGCCCGGTCATTGCACCCGGCAGCGCACCGGGCAGTACGACGTGCCGGATCAGCCCCCACCGGCCGAGCCCGAGCGAGGTCCCCGCCTCGACCAACTGGGCGTCCACACCCCGGATTCCGGCGTACACATTCAGGTACAGGTGAAAAGCGACCCCGAGCGCAATCAACGCGATTTTCGGTGCCTCACCGATCCCCAGCCAGATGATGAACAGCGGGATGACGCCCACCCACGGAATGGACCGCAGCATCTGCACGGTCGCGTCCACCAGATCCTCACCCAGCCGCGACAGCCCGGAGGCGAGCGCCAGCGCAATGCCGGCGACGCCGCCCAGTACCAGCCCGACAAGCACACGCTGGACGGACACCAGCATCGCGGACGGCAGCGTCCCGTCCGAGACGAGCCCAGCGGCGGTACGTGCGATGGTGCCGGGCGAGGCAAGCACGTCGGGATGGAGCACCCCCGACGCACTCAACACCTGCCACAGCACGACCAGCCCCACCGGCCCGGTCGTACGCCGCAACCACCGCGGCACGGACCGCCGACGAGCGGAGACCGGCACAAGAGTGACAAGCTCGGGCCCCCGAGAGGCATCGGCTGAATCCGGTGGCGAAGGGGATTCCGAATATCGATCAATTACAGCCTGATCAGGCGTCATGAAGACTCCGCAAACGGGAAGAAGGCCGGACCGCACGCAAGCACGGCACATCACGCGCCACAGCAAAAGGCGCGACAGAAAAAGCAAAACGGTGCAGCCTGGCCTGAAAGCCAGAAATGAAACTCGTCAGCAGCAGTGGCAGCAGTAGCAGCCGCGGCGACAGGCGGCAGAAGCCACCCGCAGCAGGTCGATGTGACCGCGCGTGGTGAGCAGGGCTGACGAAGACATGCCGCTGAACGTAGCCGTGTGGCCGGAACCGGGTCAATCGCCGTCTCGGCCAGTGGTCCATTGTTGCGGCCGTGTGTCACGTTCAGCGCCCCTCGGCGAATCCCCGATCATGGAGGTATGGGAAACGCATTCACGACACGCGTACTGAACGTCACCACCGGCTCCAGCGAGACCGTCTACGACCTCACCGGGGACTGCACAGCCTTCCTCGCCGAGGCGGCAGCCGGCCGCGACGGCCTCCTGAACATCTTCGTCCCGCACGCCACCGCCGGCATCGCCCTGATCGAAACCGGCGCCGGCAGCGACGACGACCTCCTGACCGCCCTCCGCGACCTCCTCCCGGCCGACGACCGCTGGCGCCACCGCCACGGCACCCCCGGCCACGGCCGCGACCACGTCCTCCCCGCCTTCATCCCCCCACACGCCAC